>JAPKCZ010000431.1 GCA_028822745.1 Kiritimatiellia bacterium
CGCCCAATGCCCTTGGTGAAGGTGGCGAATCATCCTAGGTGATTGTGAAGGGTTGTCTAATAATTGGGAATATTCGAAGCTTTGAACACTTGAACTTGCTACTGATATGTTCCGAGTATCTTCGGACTGGTTGAAATTCCGACTTAGTAAAAGCAGGTTAGGCCGACAAACCCAACAAATAGATTCAGACACAATTTCGGCTACAGTCAAATCATTGCAAATACGAACTTCGTGGTATTCGGTGAAACTCAAACTATACGATCCGTCCCTGTTTCAGGACATTTCAGAGGTACCAATGCCAAGTTCGCATTCTGAAAAGGAGTGGTACCCCGGGTGGGACTCGAACCCACTACCTACAGATTAGGAATCTGTTGCTCTGTCCTGATGAGCTACCGGAGTATTGGGTACGGGCAGTTGCGGAGAAGATAGTACGATGCCGCCCTTTTGACGGCAAGCTCACTTTGTCTCAGCCGTCAAATTCAGTGTCTCACGCCTGAAAAATGCGCCGTAATGAGGCAGGCGGCGAGTGCAAAGGCAGAACACCGCAGCCTTCAGGAGCAGGTGCGCTACATTCTCACAAACGACGTGAAACTTCGGTCGCGATCCGTCTGCGAAAAGGCCGCGGAATACCGCACCAAGCTCGCGGGACGAAAAACAGTGAGCAGCGTTGTTGAGGATCTGCGCGAGGACCGCGAGAGATGATCGCCGTTGTCGACACCTCCGCCGTTCTGCGGCTCTTCGTTCCGGACGGCCCCATCCCCGATGGACTTGAAGCATTCTTTCGCGGTGTTGAAACGGGCTCGCATGTTGCGATCGCCCCTGAGCTTTTGGTCGTTGAAGCCACAAATGTTGTGCTCAAGAAACAGCGTCGAGGTGAGCTCTCAGCCGACGAATCGAGCGGGCTGATCATGCTGCTTGAACAGATGCCCATTCGGTATTTTAGTCACCGCCCACTCTACAAGAGCGCGCATCAGCTCGCCCTCGAAACCGGACTCTGCGCATACGACGCCCTGTTTCTGACGTTGGCCCAGGATCGTGGCGCCGCCCTCTTCACCGCTGACGAGAGACTGAAACGAGAAGCGGAAGCGAGAGGGCTGCGCCCCTCAAAACGCTAAACGCAAAGAGCGGAGACGGATCCGAGAATCAGACATTCAGAACAGAGAAGTCTACAAAGAGGATGTAGATCAAGAGGACGATGCCGCCCCCTTCACCGGCCTGCGGCGGCCTGTTTAGAATTATTTTACGCTGAAACGATACTCCGTCGTGTGGGAATATACTTCGCCAGGGCGCAAAATCGTTGAAGGAAAGCTCGGCTGGTTGGGCGAATCGGGATGATGCTGCGTTTCAAGGCAGAACGCGTTGCGGCGCTCATAGGGGTGTCCGCCTTTGCCAACATTGCTACCATCGAGGAAGTTACCGCAATAAAATTGGAGACCCGGCTCCGTGGTCATCACTTCCATCACGCGCCCGCTCTTTGGTTCATGAACACGTGCGGCTAGCCGCAATTTTCCGTCCCAACCCGTCAACACGAAGTTGTGGTCATAACCGCCTCCAAAATCAATCTGCTCATTTTTGGCATCAATGTGGTCACCGATGCGTGTGGACGTTCTGAAATCAAACGGCGTGCCCTGCACCGGCAACAATTCACCCGTCGGGATGAGACCGGCATCAACGGCGGTCAGGTGCTCTGAGGCGACCATGAGTGTGTGGTCCAGGATTGTTCCACTGTTGTGGCCGCCCAAGTTAAAATAGCTGTGATGCGTCAGGTTGACGGGTGTCGCAGCGTCGGTCTTGGCGCTATACTCGATGCGAAACGTATTGGCCGCGGTCAGCCAGTACGTGACAGTCATCTCCAGCGCACCGGGGTAACCTTCGTCGCCGTCCGGACTGGTGTGCCGAAAAACAATGCCAACGTCCTCACCGCGCACGATGGCTTCAGCGTCCCAGATGACCTTGTCGAACCCAATGGCGCCACCGTGCAAGTGACTAGGAATATTGGCGGGCTCGTTATTGGTGACCAGCGAATACGTTTTACCATCCAGAGAGAACGCGCCTTTGGCAATGCGATTACCATAACGACCAACGACACAGCCGAAATACGGTGATCCTTTGATGTAGTCGTCGATGTTGTCGTAACCCAGAACCACGTCGGCCATTTTGCCCTTTTTATCAGGCACACTGAGGGACGTCACGATGCAGCCGTAGTCGGACACCTTCATGGTGAGGCCGTTCGGGTTCACCAGCGTGAACAAACTCGCTGCGTTGCCATCCTTATCGGCACCGAATGCTTCGCGCGTCACGGAGACAGCATTTGCGGCATGTACGGAAGCTGCACCCAAAAACATCCCAAGCATCATCATTCCAACCAACGTACGAGCATTCATAAGCAACTCCTTTTGTATTATCGCGCCACCGCAAAGTATTCAAACAACGTATCCAATCTGAGCGTTTCCAAACGCTCATCGAACTGTATTTCCGCACGGTTGTAAAGCTAGTTGTGTAGCCGAGGCCGTAGCGATACAGACTATCGCCAACGCTTCGTATTCAGGGTCCGTTTTGTATTTGGCTTTCAGCGGTCATGCGCTTTTGCTAGAATCAGCACCAGATGCGCGTGACTCCCTTTGATCGAAGGAAAGATTAACGGTGGTATTCAATCAAGAAACAATTCTTATTTCTGGATCAGTCATGGACCGCATGTCAGAGCTCTCGACGCCGCCGTCGGCGATCGTCGTCGGGCTGGTGTCTCCGGGTGACGAGCCCCTTAAATTGCCGGGTGTACGCCTCCCCGTGATCGGCCTGCCGCTCGATGTAGCGTCGTCGGAAACGCTCTTTGAAACCATTGAACGGGCTGGCGTCGAAGACCTCGATGCCGCGATGCCCGTCCTTGTGCTACCCACTGATTTTTCCGACGCCGACATCGAGCAGCTTCAGCGACGGCTCGCCGCATGGGCGCCCCTTGCCAAACAAACGGGCATGCTGATTCATGCCAGCGGCGTCCCGGCGACCGCGCTGCTAC
>JAPKCZ010000432.1 GCA_028822745.1 Kiritimatiellia bacterium
CAGCTGAGCGCCCGAACATTATCGTCATACTCAGCGACGATATGGGTTTTACCGATATCGGCTGCTACGGCAGCGAGATCGAAACCCCCGCGTTGGATGGGCTAGCGGCGAACGGGATGAAGTTTACACAGTTCTATAACACCGGACGTTGCTGCCCGACACGCGCCTCGCTGCTGACCGGGCTATATCCGCATCAGACGGGCCTCGGTCACATGACCGCCAGCAAATACCTGGAACCGGGGTACGTCAACTCGATCGGTGAGAACTGTGTGACCATGGCGCAGGTGCTGAAAACCGCCGGCTATCGTAACTACCACGTCGGCAAGTGGCATGTGTTCAAGGAAAGTGACAGCAGCGACTTATCGAATCCGAACTTCCAGAACTGGCCGAAGCAGCGCGGCTTTGACCGCAACTACACCATGCTCAGCGGCGCGGGCAGCTTCTTTGATCCAAAGACGATGGTGCGTGACAACACGCGAATCTCAGTGAACGCCGACAAGGAATACGAGCCGGAGACATACTACTTCACCGACGCCATCAGCGACAACGCGGTCACCTACATCAAGGACCATCAGCAGCAGCACCGCAACAAGCCGTTCTTCATATATGTCGCCTACACCGCTGCCCATTGGCCGATGCACGCCCTACCCAAAGACATCGCCAAGTACAAAGGCCACTACGACGCCGGCTACGATGCTGTTCGCAAGGCCCGCTACGCCAAAGCCAAGAAAGAAGGGGTTATCGGTGATGAATCAGTGCTTACCCCGACGGTCGGCGACTGGGCTAACGTCAAGAACCGGGAATGGGAACTGCGCTGCATGGAGGTGTATGCGGCGATGGTAGACAACATGGATCAGGGCATCGGCAGAATCGTCGGAACCCTGAAGAGCGAAAAAATCTTCGACAACACGCTGATCTGCTTCATGCAGGACAACGGCGGCTGTGCCGAGGGCATGGGCAGGCGTGCTCGCGGAAAACTGACAAGCCGCGCCGACAAGCCGACGAAGCCGCCGATGAAAGATACCGATCTACAGATGGGCATGATCCCATCGCAGACGCGGGACGGCTACCCGCTCCTCATGGGGCCGGGCGTGATGCCCGGACCGGCCGACACCTACATCGGCTACGGGCGCGACTGGGCGAACGTCAGCAACACGCCGTTCCGTGAATACAAGCATTGGGTGCATGAAGGTGGTGTGGCGACGCCGATGATCCTCAGCTATCCAGACGGGGTCAGCAAAACGGGGAGCATTGCCAAGGATCCGGGCCACCTGATCGACATCATGGCGACCTGTGTGGACTACGCCGGAGCGACATATCCAACGGAGTTCGCAGGCAAAACGATCACGCCGATGCAGGGTGTCAGTCTGCGACCGGTCCTGGAAGGCAAGGCGCTCAACCGCGGCAAACCCGTATTCTTCGCGCACGAAGGCAATTCAGCGATTCGCGAAGGCCGCTGGAAGCTGGTGGCCAAGAAAAAGGACGTCAAAGCGGACAACTGGGAGCTCTATGACATGCAAGTGGACCGCTCCGAAACCAACAACCTGGCGGCCAAGCACCCCGAGCGAACGGCAGATATGAAAAAGCGCTGGTACGCCTGGGCGATCGCCGAGCAGGTCTTCCCCTCGATCCATTTGGGCGAGGCCCCCCCGCAATAGGCAGGGCGCCATGGTCAACCCGCAGTGCGGTGAAGCGGTCCAGCTTTAGAACGATTATGAACCCCCGAGAATGGCAATTTGTGTGGGCTCACTTAATCGACCTGAATCCGGCATATAACGTTATAGGTGAGACATGTAGCCCTAGGCTACGCGTGTAAGAGGCATTGTCGAATGTAGATCTAGCCAATTGCAGGGTCTCAAACGTCTTGTTCTGCCAAGTATTATTCTTTGATGCGGATATTCTTCCCCGCCACTTTATATGGGCTACGTGCATCCTTGACCCCATGGACCTCCAATCCGATATGCCCCTTCGAATGGGTCTTGTGCCGCTCTGCCGGTATGGTCGTATCCGTGACTTGAATGCCGTTTTCTAGCCCCTTCATGGGGCCAGCCGATCTGACATATCGCAGTTATTCCATTCAAAAAGATCGTACTTTTTCGTACATAATCCTTGGGACGCCGAACCGCTATATGCCTGTTTATCAATGCTAAGGTGCGAGCACATCGAATGATCAATTATCTCAGTCAACCTAACCCGCCCGAATGTTTGTTGCGTCTTGTCGCCTTGGTTGTCTTGGCCTTCGGCCTGCCGGCAAGTGCACAGAAGAGCGGGAAACACCTGTTCATCCTGTCCGGTCAGTCGAATATGACCGGTGGGCTTAAGGCCGGCTTTGCCCAGACGGTCGAAGATGCCTTCGGCGAAGGCAACGTCGTCGTTGTCCATCATAGCAAGTCTGGCCGTGGGATCCGCTTTTGGGACAAAGACTATACGTTCCCCGACAACTACCGGTTTCCCGGCAAGGGAGTCCCCTCGGAACGGACCAAGCTACAGCATGGCCAGGAGTACGGGCCCTTGATCGAGAAAGCCCGTGAAGCCTTCGCCGGCAAATCGTTTGATACCGTCACCTTCGTCTGGATGCAGGGCGAGTCGGATGGGATGCGAGGTTTGGGGCCTGCCTACGAAAAGAGCTTTCTGAGGTTGTTGGGGCGACTGAAAGCCGACCTGGATATAAAGGACATGGGCTTTGTGATCGGTCGCATCAATGATGCCCATATGGACGATCCCCACTGGACGGCCATGCGTGAAGTGCAGGTTAAACTGGCAGAGGACGCCAATCATGGAGTATGGATCGATACCGACGATCTCAGCGAACCGGACAACGGCGTGCACTTCCCGAAAGAGAAGTACCCGATCCTGGGCCACCGCTTCGCGGAACAGGCTATCGTGTTGATCCGTAAGGGATCCGCAAGAAATGCGAACGATATTTAAGGAAGAGCAGAGGAATCAAAATGAACACACCCTACCAATCCATTAGCCTGTTGTTTGGACTCCTGGCCCTTCTCTCGAGTTT
>JAPKCZ010000433.1 GCA_028822745.1 Kiritimatiellia bacterium
TGGGGATGGGCAGAGGCGGGGGAAGACATCACCGTCTCGTTCGCCGGCCAATCAAAGCTGGCAAAAGCAGAGGAGGATGGAACGTGGATGGTCAAGCTGGATGCGATGGAAGCATCGGCAGAAGCACGTGCCTTTACCGTCAACACTGTCACATTCACCAATGTCGTCGTCGGGGAAGTCTGGCTCTGTTCCGGGCAATCCAACATGGAGTGGCCTCTAACACGCGCTATTAATTCAAAACAGGAGATCGCAGACGCAAAGTACCCCTTGATTCGTCTCGTAACAACGCCTCGCAAGCATTCGGCCGTTCCACGCCAGGACCTATCATTGAAATGGACGTCATGCACGCCAGCGTCCATTCCAAATTTTTCTGCAGTGGGCTACTTTTTCGGTCGGAAGCTACAGCAGGAGCTTGATGTGCCGATCGGTTTGATAAACTCGAGTTGGGGTGGCACCAAAGTAGAACCCTGGACGCCGCCGGAAGGGTTTCGTCTTGTCCCAGAGCTTAAGAGCATTTCGGACAAGGTGGACGTACTTTTGCCTGGCAGCGAGACCGCTAAATTGGCGAACCAAAAGCTGATCGACGCGGTGAAGGCCTGGGTGACGGCGGCGGAAGCCGACGTGCTGGCCGGGAAGCATCCTGCTGCACTGCCTACAGCAGTAGAAAAGCTCTCCGGGCACCAAGCAGCAACGATGATTTATAACGAAAAAATCCACCCTATTGTTCCCTATACGCTTCGCGGTGCCATTTGGTATCAGGGCGAGTCCAATGGTGCCGAAGGCATGCCTTACTTCCATAAAAAGAAGGCGCTCATTGAAGGCTGGCGTAAGGTCTGGGACCAGGACATTGCATTCTATTTCGTGCAACTGGCTGATTACCGGAAGCCCAACACCGATCCAAAGGGCGGCGACGGTTGGGCCAAACTGCGTGAAGCACAACGCCTGACCTTAACCTTGCCGCATACTGGCATGGCGGTCATCACGGACATTGGAAATGGTGGCAATATTCATCCAGCCAACAAACAGGACGTCGGGCATCGCCTGGCACTGTGGGCCCTGGCCAAAGACTACGGCCAGAGCGAGCTTGTGCACAGTGGGCCGCTCTACAAATCACACACAGTCAGCAGCAATGAGATTCACGTCGCATTCAATCACATTGGTTCCGGCTTGATGGCGGGAATTCGAAAAGAAGGCCTAGAACCGACGGCCGAAGCGCCGGATGGCGTTCTCAAGCATTTTGCGATTGCCGGGGCTGACAAAGTCTGGGCTTGGGCGGACGGCAGCATCGAAGGGGACAAGGTCGTTCTTTCTGCAAAAACGGTCGACGCACCCGTCGCCGTTCGTTATGCCTTCGCAACCAACCCATCCGGCGCCAACCTGTATAACAAAGAAGGCCTGCCCGCCTCGCCGTTCCGCACGGACGACTGGTAAAGGATTGGGCTGCCGGTCAACACATGTTTGTAGAATGGTCAAATGCTTACAGAATAAGTATCGTTACGCAGCCATGGCAGGTTTTCGTCACAAACAGCGACGGGCCATCAACGCAGGCAACGGCTGAGTGTTTGCCCGTTCGATAAATGCGCTTGTTTCAGTTCATGCTTTGCTGATAAGACAACTAGTGAATTCTTACGAAACAGAGGCTTGTTATGGATGATTCCTTCTTGGACTTGGAGATAATTAAAACCGCCAGCATGAGCGAAGAAGAGCTCAAAAAATGTCGGCAAGTACTCGCCGCTGTTGCCTTGATCACCTGTGAATCAAAGCTACTCGTCATTTTCAATGAAAAATGGGGGCGTTTCACCCTGCCCATCACCAAGCTCAAGGACACCTTCGTCAATGACGATGGCTACATGGATGCCGCCCAGAATGTGTGGTCTGAGTCCGCAATCGCAGCCGCAGAAGAACATCTGGGTGCAGGCCAAGCTCCCGCGGGGGAGTACATCATGATTTTCGATGACTTCATGAGCAGCGGACGCGACAGCGCAACCAAGCGGTACACGGTCGGCGTATATCATTTCGCGGTGCCTACTTTAGAATTGCCGGACACAACAGGGCGTCAGTTGTTGAGCGTGAATGAAATCATGACCGACACCGCACCCTTGATGTCACAAACGGCGTTGCGCGTCGTGAACCAACTGATCGAGTCCAAGGACGAACTCGGCTTGCCGATCTAACGTCCACAGGGTCTACGGAAGCGCTTTCAAAGCATCTGCAATCTCGCTTGGTTCCATGCGCTTCTTGTAATCGGTATCCGCAAAGGCCGCTTTTATTTTTCCGTCCCGGCCGATAACAAACGTGCCAGGCACCGGCAAATCCAATCGTCCATCTCCGTTGAATGACGGAACATCCAATCCGAATTTGGATTGGTAAAGCGTATCGAGCTCGGACGACATTTAAAAGTGGACCTTGTAGGCCTTCATGACCTTGTTATCGAGATCACTGAGCAGCGGGAACGCCAGTGCCTTCTCCGATTGCTGCGCCTCTGACTTGTCTGAGGTTTGAGGCGTGACCGCGATGATCTGGGCGTCGTACTTTTCAAATGCCGCCTTCGACCGACTCAAGCCCTGCAGCAGAATGTTGCAATAGGGGCACCACGCACCACGATAGAAGGTTAACACGACCGGTCCGGAAGCGAGGAGCTTGCTTAGCTGCACCGTTTCTCCTCCGGCTGCAGGTAGCGTTAAATTGGGTGCCACATCGCCTACTTTCAACCCGGGAGCGGGTAGGGTAGCGTTGAGGGCTTTTGTCGCTTATTGTATGATGGCCATGTCGGCTTCGCTCATCGATGAGCCGGATGAGGTGCGCCGCTTTTGGTGCGCTTCTGCATCTTCCTTGTAGCTAGGCAGGTTGTCCGCGCCTGCAAAGATGGGGAAAAACAGAAGCATTGCCCAAAAGGTTTTACTTATCACTGGCATTTTCATTTTTCTCCGATACTGTGTTCGCGATTTCCAAAACAGATCCCAACCAGATTGAATTTGCGCTTCATGTGTAGCCAATTGCAACTTCCGA
>JAPKCZ010000434.1 GCA_028822745.1 Kiritimatiellia bacterium
AAGTACCTACAAGGGACTGGATCTGTATGAGCTCGTTACCTTTGTGGATCCCAAAATGACGGACGATTTTGGGGCGTTTGTGTATGAAACGGTGATCCATAGTCGCCGCGCTGACCACTTTGCGACCGCTGAACACACGCGATTGTTTAAGCTATTCAGCGGATTCTGATGCAGACGTTGTTGGCCCCGCACCAGAGCAAGCGCGGCGCAGCGGGGCAACCGCGCGGTATGCGATGGCCGGATAAAGAAAAAGCGCGTGGTCGTTAGACCACGCGCTTTTTGCTTTGAAGCGTAAGAACGCCTTACTTCTTTTTGCGCAACGCAGCTTGTGCTGCAGCCAGACGCGCGATGGGCACGCGGTAAGGACTGCAAGACACGTATTGCAAACCGAGGTGGTGACAGAACTCGACGGACTTTGGATCGCCACCGTGTTCACCACAAATGCCGAGCTTGATGTTGCGGCGTGACTGCTTGCCGAGCTTCACCGCGGTTTCCATCAGACGTCCGATACCGCTCTGGTCGAGCACTTGGAAGGGATCGTAGTCGTAGACACCCTTCGTTACGTACTCGCCAAGGAATCGGCCAGCATCGTCACGTGAGAACCCGCAACCCATCTGGGTGAGGTCGTTCGTGCCGAAGGAGAAGAACTGTGCTTCTTTGGCGATTTCGTCAGCCGTCATTGCCGCACGCGGCACCTCAATCATCGTGCCGATTAGGATCTTGAGCTTCTTGCCCTTTTCCTTTTCGACCTGCTTGATCGTGTCTTGGATGATGGCCTTCTGGTTTTGCAGTTCCTTCACGTGGCCGACGAGCGGCACCATGATTTCAGGCTGCGAACCAGGCACCTTGCAGGCGGCTTCGCAAATGGCGCGCGTCTGCATGGCGGTGACTTCCGGGTAGGTCATACCTAGACGGCAACCACGATGACCCAGCATGGGGTTGAATTCGTGCAACGACGCGACCAGTGCTTTGATCTCGGAGGGTTTTACGCCCATGGCCTTGGCCATGTCTTTCTGTCCAGCCGCATCGTGGGGCAGGAACTCGTGCAAAGGCGGATCAAGCAAGCGTACGGTGCAAGGCAATCCTTTGAGCGCCTTGAAGATGCCGACGAAGTCCTTGCGCTGCAAAGGTAACAGTTCCTTCAACGCACGGTTGTACTGCTTGAGCGGGTCACGCAGCTCGCCTTCGAGCTTCTTGCGCTCGGCGCCTTCAGCGAATTCGAGCTCGCCACGCAGGCTGCTGACGGTGTTCGCCACTAGAATCAGACGACGGAAGGCCGTGATGCGTTCGCCTTCAAAGAACATGTGCTCTGTGCGGCAAAGCCCGATGCCTTCTGCGCCGAACTTCACCGCCACAGCGGTGTCGTGTGGCGTGTCTGCGTTCGTGCGGATCTTGAGTTTGCGATACTTGTCCGCAAGTTTCATGATCTGGCCGAATGCACCGGTCAACTTCGGGTCGACGGTGTCGATGGCGCCTTTGTAAAAAGCACCGGTTGAGCCGTTCAGGGAGATCCAGTCGCCCTGCTTAATCGTCGTGCCTCGGACGAGCATTTTCTTGGCGCCGTAGTTCATCAGCACATCGCCAGCACCGGCAACGCAGCACGTTCCCATGCCACGAGCGACGACCGCAGCGTGCGATGTCATGCCGCCGCGTGAGGTCAGAATGCCTGTCGCGACGGCCATGCCGCCGATATCTTCAGGGCTGGTTTCGGTGCGGCAAAGAATGACCTTCTTGCCTTTGGCAACCCACGCTTCGGCTTCATCGGCTGAAAACACAACCTGTCCCGTGGCTGCGCCAGGGGAAGCCGGCAATCCAACCGTGAGCTTCTTGGCTGCGTTTTCCGAAGCGGGAACGAAGACCGGGTGCAGAAGCTGGTCGAGCGATGCCGGATCGACACGCAGAACGGCTTCTTTTTCCGTGATGAGCTTTTCCTTCATCATGTCGGTTGCGATTTTGACCGCGGCTGGCGCGGTGCGTTTGCCGCCACGCGTCTGCAACATATAGAGTGTTCCGTTTTCAATGGTGAACTCAATGTCCTGCATGTCGCGGTAGTGCTTTTCAAGTTTGGCGCGGATGGCGTCCAGTTCCTTGAACGGTTTAGGCATCGCTTCCTGAAGGGACGGGAAGTTCTTTTTGCGTTTCGCTTCCGTAATGCCCTGTGACGCGGCCCATTCGCGTGATCCCTTAATGGTGATCTGCTGTGGGGTACGGATGCCTGCAACCACGTCTTCGCCCTGGGCGTTGATGAGGTATTCACCGTAGAAATATTTGTTTTCGCCCGTGGATGGGTCACGTGTGAACGCAACGCCCGTGGCGGAGTTTGTTCCGGAGTTACCGTAAACCATACTCTGCACGTTGACGGCGGTGCCGAGCAAGCCGCGGATGTCGCTCAATTCACGATACTTGATCGCGCGTGGGTTGTTCCATGAACCAAACACGGCGTTGATGCCAGCGTATAGCTGAGCCATTGGATCATCAGGGAAAGGCTTGCGCGTCTGCTTTTTGACGAGTGCCTTGTAGCGCGCGACCACGACACGCAGGTCGTCCGTGTCCAGATCCGTGTCTTCAGTAACTTTCTTGGCCTTCTTGACGGCATCCAGCTCGTGTTCGAAGTCGTGGTGCTCAACGCCGAGAACGACATCGCCGAACATTTGGATGAAGCGACGATAGGAATCGAGTACGAAGCGCTCGTTGCCGGTCAGCTTGATCATGGCTTCAACCGTTTCTGGGTTGAGACCGAGGTTGAGCACGGTGTCCATCATGCCAGGCATGGAAGCCGCAGCACCGGAGCGGACCGAAACGAGTAACGGGTTTGCGCCGTGGCCGAAGGTTTTGCCTGTGGCTTTCTCGAGTTTCTTGAGGGATGTGCCCACCTGGCTTTCGAGCAACGTGAAGAGCTTCTCTTTGCCAATCTTGTAGTAGAGGTCGCAGGCTTCTGTCGTTACCGTGAACCCGGGAGGAACGGGCAACCCGATGGTGCACATGTCGGCGAGGTTTGC
>JAPKCZ010000435.1 GCA_028822745.1 Kiritimatiellia bacterium
ATCGGGATGTGATCGCTGCAACCTATGCGACGCTTGAGGAATTTCCGGACCGAACTCTGCTCGGCGAAGACGTCATATGGTGTGGCAACCCGAAAAACGGTATGCTGTCCTCTCACCGGATCTTCTCCACGGCTACGCATCGAGGTGATGGCCTCTATGGACCGGCTACTGGTAAAACCGTCGCCTACCAAGTGATTGCTGATTGCCACGCAATCAACAACCAGATCAATGATGAATGGTTGGTCCGCGACCAAGGTGCCATCGTGCGACAGCTTGGGAGACGACCAGAGACGTTCGCACGCAAATCGATCGAGTGTGAGGGCGGGACGGAGGAGTGCCAACGCCCGTTTACACCTAGGATCGATATGCCGGGTCCGTATACCGGCGTTGGCAACGACGATCCATGGGGCAGGACGTTCGCCGATATCCTTGGTTGCATCATGAAGGGCGATCACGCGATCTTTGAGACGGCGTTCGATCGCGCCTGCAGCGGATCATACCCGGGCGGTGAAACCATCCATGGCCGGGAAGGAGCGCAACGGTTCTGGACTGGTTTGCGTGGGAGCTTGCCGAACGCCGAGTTCGCTATCCATCACCAAATTGGTCGTGACGATCCCCAGATGGCGCCACGGGTCGCCATTCGTTGGAGCTTGACCGGCAAGCACGATGGTCGCGGCCCTTTCGGCCCACCGAGCGGGGCCGACGTGCATGTGATGGGTATCTCCCATGCCGAATTCGGCCCTTGGGGCCTTCGCCACGAGTGGACGCTTTATGACGAAATAGAGATCTGGAAACAGATCATCCTGAAGACTGGTTAGGAGAACAAGAATGACGCCCGAGGAAATGGAAAAGCGCATCGTCCGCTATGGTGATCTGACACCGTGTAAGACCGCCTTCATCGACGCCCGTACGCCGGGAAATGACCAGAAGGAAAACTTCTGCATCATCGGCGCCGGCGTATCGGAGAGCCCCGACCAGGTAGTGCACATCATGGAGACGCCGGGCTTCAATATCGGCGCCGCCGGGCAACCACCGAAATGTACGAATTCCCTTCACTACCATAACACGGCGGAGGTGTTCTTCGTCCTTAAGGGACGGTGGCGGTTCTTTTGGGGCCTGTATGGTGATGCTGGGGAGATAATTATTGAAGAAGGCGACATCTTCAATATTCCCACCCATGTGTTTCGCGGCTTCGAGAACGTCGGTACCGACTACGGTATGATCATGTCAATCCTTGGCGGCGATGACTCCGGCGGCGGCGTCATCTGGGCGCCGCACGTGATCCAGGCGGCTTCCGACCATGGCTTGATCCTCGGTGAGAACGGTCGGCTTTACGATACAAAAAAAGGCGAGAGCCTGCCCGACGGAGTCGCACCCATGCCGGTGCTCTCCGACGAGGAAGTCGCCGCTTGTCCGGAAGTGCCAGTTGAAGCCGTGGTGGACAACTACGTGGCGCGCTACCTCGATATGATGGCGTTGGCCACCGGCAAGCCCAGCAAGGTCATCGGGCCCGACGCATTGTTAAAGGATCGACCGGGCTTCGAAGTCGACTTCATCAAACCAGGCTCGATATCGCCTTCCGCCTACACGACCGAGCGTCACGAAGTGCTGATGGTCATGCGCGGGCACTGGTGGTTGGCATGGGAAGGCGGCGCTATGACATTGGCTGCCGGCGACGTTTGCGCCGTGCCGCCTTCTCTTTCGCGCACCTTGGAGCCGAGCATGGCGGGTGAAGCCAGTCTGTTCCGAGTCCGCGATACCGACGACCCGGCCGGTCCGACCGGCGTTTAACGGGGTGGAAGGGAAACCCATGACAGATATCAAAGTAACGCATGTGGGTTCGTTGCATCGAACACAAGCCGTGGTGGATTTTATCTTCGCGCGTGAGCGCGGCGAGGACTACGATGAAAACGCTTTCGACGACTGCATGGCGAAGGCTTGCGCCGAGACCGTCCACAAGCAGGTCGAGGCCGGCGTCGACATTGTCAGTGACGGCGAAACCTCGAAAATCTCATACGCCACTTATGTCAAGGATCGCTACTCCGGCTTCTCCGGAGACAGCCCACGCAATGCACCGGGCGATCTCAAGCTATTTCCGAGTTTCCTGGAACGGATAGCCAACGAAGGCGGGACGCCCCAGTACGCGCGGCCCATGTGTACCGGCGAGGTGCGTTCCAAAGGACAAGGCGAATTGGGTAAGGACATTACCAATTTGAAGGCCGCCATGGAAAAGCACGGCGCCAAACGCGGTTTCATGAACGCGGCTTCTCCCGGTGTGATCTCCCTGTTCCTTCAAAACGATCATTACCCCTCTCGCGACGCCTATCTAGCTGCTTTGGCCGACGCTATGCGCGAGGAATACGAAACGATCGTTGCGGAGGGTTTAGATCTACAACTGGATTGCCCGGACTTGGCCCTCTCTCGTCATATGCTGTTTGAAGATCTAAGCGACGACGAATTTATCAAGGTCGCTGAATCCCATGTTGAGGCCCTGAATCACGCTCTGGCGAATGTCGACCCGACCAAGGTCCGGGTGCATATCTGCTGGGGCAACTATGAAGGACCGCATGTCTGCGATATCGGTATGGACAAGGTCTTTCCAGTTTTGATGAAAACCCGAGCCCGCTATGTGCTGTTCGAGACATCTAATCCGCGCCACGCCCATGAATGGACGGTATTCCAGGACCGGCGGGACGAAATCCCCGATGACAAGGTCTTGGTGCCCGGCGTAGTCGATACCACCACCAATTTCGTCGAGCATCCTGAACTGGTTGCCCAGCGAATCGAACGCTTCGCCGGCATTGTCGGGACCGACCGGGTCATTGCGGGCTCCGATTGCGGTTTCGGCACCTTTGCAGGTTTCGGCACCGTTGATCCCGCCATCGCCTACGCGAAACTCGCGACGTTGAGCGAGGGGGCCAAGTTGGCCGGGGGTCGGCTTTGACGCCGATCGTATTCCTGCATGGCATGATGTGCGATGCACCGCTGTTCGG
>JAPKCZ010000436.1 GCA_028822745.1 Kiritimatiellia bacterium
TCTCGAGGATGCTATCGCAGGGCGTATGGCTAACCTCTGTGTCGTGCCAGAACGCATCGAAGATGAAACGGAATTTAATGCTGTCGTTTGCGAGTGTGATGCCCTCTTTGCGGCGTACGAAATATTTGCGCATAGCAGTGGTCTGGTGACGAAAGCCGGTGTTTTTCATAAGCCGATTATTGTGAGTAAGGGCTACTATATGCAGGAGGTGGTCGAAAAATATCGGCTCGGGGTGGCGATTGATCAGGATGATTCGCATGCCGTGCTCCTCGCGTTGGATGTGCTCGGCGACCCAGCTGAATCTGAACGGCGCTTAGGAGCGCCTGATTACGAAGGGTTCATGCGTGCGAACGGCGTGGAGGCCCTAGGGCCAGCTTTTGATAAACTGTTGGAGTGTACTACGACATGAGCATGTTTCTGCATTTGGTAAGTGTTGTTCTCTTCTTAGGGTTCCTGTCTCTAATTTTTGTTGGCGTCGGCCTGCTTTGCCGCTTGGCGTTTGGATTTCGTACACGCGAAATTCAGGATGTTCTGACGTGCGGTTGGGTCGGGTGGGCGCTTACGGTCGCGTTGTTGCAGATTTGGCATCTGTGTTTTCCGGTTAATGACGTCGCATTTGTACTTGTCGCTGCTATTGGTCTCATTGGTCTGTTTCTCGGCAAACGCGACCTTGGGCGTTTGGTTTGGGGGCGACGCCGGGTCGGGTTGGTGATGATACTCGCTGCCGTTGTCGTGGCCGCATGGGTTGCCAATTTTTCGATCAAGCAACCCGGAATCTA
Source organism: Kiritimatiellia bacterium (assembly GCA_028822745.1). Classification (GTDB taxonomy): domain Bacteria; phylum Verrucomicrobiota; class Kiritimatiellia; order UBA8416; family JAIOPI01; genus JAPKCZ01. The sequence goes on from JAPKCZ010000436.1 coordinate 780, forward strand.
CGACACCGGCTTATATCACCTCAATGTGGTCAAATGGAACAGCCTCTATGGCATTGTGCCCGGACTTGGGAACTTGCACGGCCGACTGGGCTACAACAACGCATCGCTACTCTATAGTGCGCTGCTGGATATCGGCCCCTTCGAAGGTCGGTCGCACCACGTTGCATCGGCCTGGCTTATGCTGTGGGCATTGCTACGCTGCCTCTTTGCTTTTTACGAACTGTTCAAGCCGGGCGGGCAGGCGCGCGTGGAGACGATGTATTATGCTCTGCTGGCAACACCGCTTTGTGTATGGATCGTCAATACAGGCTACGCCTCCAGTCATTCGCCAGACGTTGGTTGTTTCATGTTGGCGCTGGTCGTGGGTGGCGAGCTGCTGGCAATGAATCACTTCGAAGGGGTTCGTGGCAACCCTGCTCGCAGTCGTTTTCTAAACATCATTCTACTGAGCGTTGTTGGCGTTGTCGTTAAATTGAGTTTTTTGGTTTTCGGAGCCATTGCATGCGCTATTGCGTTGCTTGTGTTGATCTCAAACGCGGACCGTTCGACCCGAGTGGTTCGCAGATCACTGATCGTCGCCGTTGTCTTGGCGTCTATGGTTGTGCTGCCGTGGATGGTGCGCGGCGTCATTCTGACTGGCTATCCGGCCTATCCCGTCGAGGTCCTGCGTGTTGAACGCGATTGGACTGTATCCGTAGCATCCTGTGAAGCCATGGTTCAGCACGTCAAGGCATGGGCTCGCGCTCCCGGCATCGCGCCGGAGCTCGTCGGGCAAAGCAGCGCTTGGCTTCGACCCTGGTTGGAACGCGTGCTCGCGCAGAATAAATTCGAAATTGCATTTCCGCTCATGACGGTCTTTCTGGCTGCTCTCATCTTTGGCTTCGGCAGGAAGAACGGAGCGCCACCCATGGAATTCCGTCGATGTGCGCTGCTTTGCCTGCCCGGCCTGCTAGGCGTCGTCTTCTGGTTCTTATCTGCGCCTGATCCTCGTTTCCTTGGAAGTATATCGTGGGTGCTCGCAGCCTCGATGTTGGTGCTCGCGCTCCAACACCGTCGCCAATGGGCATTGCCGCTTGTTGTTGGTCACGCGGCAATGCTGTTGGCGGGTGGTGTGAATATGATTGATGTCGTGCGAAGCTATAAGGACAGCTCGCCCGCAAAAGAGGTCGACATGATTGTGCGTGAGACGAACAGCGGATTGACTGTTTTTGTCCCCCAAAACGGAGATCAATGCTGGGACGCTGACTTGCCCTGTACACCGTATTTTAGCCCTCTACTGACATTGCGTGATCCACGTGGCGTCGAAAAAGGCTTTATAAAGGTTGGCGCGCGACAATAGTGCCACGGCTCGACATGATTGATATTCCACGAACATTATTTCTTTCCTGGTGTACGCCGGATAGCCGCTACGCCGGAGGCGAGGCCATTCGGCGGCTGTTTAGCACAATCGCACCTGACCGTATTAAGTGGTGCGGACTGAACGGTTCCTTGAATGATCCTGATCCGCTCTTACCTGAGTACAGAGCCTTCGTGCCGAAAGGTCTACATTGGCGACTTGAAGGAACAACCCTGCACCATCTGTTTACCAACGAGATGCAGGCACGACGACTTGCGCAAGACATGTGGGAGTGGGTGCGGCCATTTGAGCCAGAGCTGCTCTGGGTGGTTCCTGAATTGGCCGCCGTTCCTGTGGCCCGTCATTTGCACAAAATCTCAGGTCTGCCGATCCATGCAACGGTCCATGATGCTCCTGAGACCTGTGTCTTGGCCGGTGTGCCGCGTCTGTATTCACACGTTTATCAGCGTGGCATTCGTGAATTGATGCAGAACGCCTCGTCGATGGATTGTATTGGTCCCGAACTGATGGCGCATATGCAACAGCATTTCGACGCTGAGCAGGCAGATGCCGTGGTTGTGCGACCGACGGTGGCTCCTGAAAGTTTAAAACCCGTCCGCGCACGCGAATGGGGGGAGAGCAAGGTGCGTCGCATCGGACTCTGCGGCTCCTTTCGTCTTGAGGACGATCAGTGGAGCGCATTTTTACGGCATCTTGGATGCCTGCCGTTCACGTTTGAGTTTATTTCCTTCACGCCGCCGGATGCCGTGCCTTCCGCGGTTTATCCAAAGAATGTAAGTTTACATTTTGAACCCTACGTTTCCCGAGACGTTGAATTGGTCGAGGCCTTTGATCGCGCCGCGGTGGAT
>JAPKCZ010000437.1 GCA_028822745.1 Kiritimatiellia bacterium
GAGGAAAACTCGATACGACATTTCAGATCAACGCCATCCCAGAGGAACGACGTGCCGTCTTCTCGATCAACGGTGATCAGCGCTTCCTGGTGCGATGTCTCTGCATCCTGACGCTTTTCGGCTTCGCGCATGCGCAGTTCAGAGCGACGCGAGCGATAGAGAATATAAGATTCAGCCACTTTAAAGTGACCCGCTTTCATCAACTCTTCCTGCACGATGTCCTGTACATCTTCGATGTGGACAAAGGCCTGATTCAAGCCTTTGACGCGGCCCGACACATTCGTCGAAATTTCAACCGAAGACTCCGAGTCAAGATAGAGCGACAAGAAGGCACGACGAATAGCAACTTCGATTTTGCTTTCAATCCAAGGAACGACCTGTCCATTGCGGCGAATCAGACTGACCGTGACCGGCGACTGGGACGCACCGCTACGCAGGCGATGTGAACGTTTGGTCACGAGGCTGCGAGCGACATCATAGGCCCCATGTTCAACCAGTGTTTTTTCAATGGCCAAATGAACATCATCCGGAGAGAGGCTCCGATGGTTGGTGCGCTTCGAATTGGCCTGCAGCGCATCACCCACTTTGTGCGTCAAGGTCGCGACAAAACGACGATTTCGATCACTGAAAATATTCTGCTCTTCATGGCGTGAGAGCAGCAGGTCTGTCAAAGCGCCACCAATGGTGTCAGCGACTTCTTCGAGACTAAAAACGGTTTCAGAATCCGAACCGGACAGGGTTATGCCTTCCATGGCGTCGCTTGGTGCATCCAGCACCTCGCTCCAATTGAAACGCGGCCGCTCATCCTTTGGGGTGGCCGTAAAGCGCTTCAAGGCTTGATCTTCTTCGAAGACGTTGCTTCGCATCGCACTTCCTTTTCTTGTTTGTTGTGTCGGGTTCATAACTCGTCATCATCCACGGCTACGAGGGCAGATGCCTTCTGGTATTCAGTAACGCGACCTTCGAAAAAGTTTTGTTCCTTCTTGATGTCCATCATTTCAGCCAACCAGGGGAACGGGTTTTCAACCCCCGCATTCAGTGGCGCCAAGCCGCACGAATCAAGGCGACGGTCTGCGATATAATCGATGTAGGTCGAAAATTCCTCAACGCTGAGTCCGACCGCATTCACGGGCAGACAATCGGCGATGAAGTCTTTCTCTAGCTGAACGGCCTGCTTCATCAGGTCTCGCAAGTCCTCCTTGAATTCAGGCGTCCACACATCATGATTCTCATCAACCAAATCCATGAGCAGATTTCGCAGCAGCTCAATGTGATTGGACTCGTCGCGCAAGGTGTAGCGAAACATCTGTCCGATTCCTGGAATCTTGTTTTGGCGATACAGGGCAAGTATCATTCCGAAGAGGCCATAGAATTGCGTCCCTTCCATGCATTGTCCAAAGAGGAAGATGTTCTTGGCCAGCAACTGCTTATTTTCGGTAAGCGTCAGATCAATATCACGGCGCAGTGATTCTGAAACCGCACAGACGAAGTCGTTCTTCTTGCGGATGCTAACGACATCCTCAAACATCGCTTCGCACTCATGTGGATTGATGCCCAAGGAGCTGATCATATAGAGCAAACTATCAGCGTGAATATTCTCTTCGTGCGCATGCCTTCCGAGGACCAGCTTCAATTCGGGGGCTGTGACCAATTCGCGGATGACGTGAAGTACATTATCGCCCACGATGCCTTCCGCCGCGGAAAAGTAGCCAATGCCCATACGAATGATCCAGCGCTCCACGTCACTGAGTACTTCCGTGCTCTGCCACTGCTCAATGTCCTTCTGCATCTGAACATCTTCAGGCTCCCAATGATTCGCTTTCATTGTGTTGTACAATTCGTAGGCCCAATTGTACTTCAGAGGAAGGAGATTGAAGAAGACCGACTTGCGGCCATTGATTACCTTCTTCTGATTAAAAGCTTCCTCGGCTTTAGCCTGATCCAGGACAAAGGTCTTATCCCCAACAACAAACGACTTTTCCACTACGATACCCCTTGAATTTCTACCCTTTATTACAAAAATGCACCGTTGCTAACTATTTATTAACAGGCGGCGACTGCACTCGGAAAAAATCGTGCAAGTTAGACCATGATATATCAGCACGCTAGAAGTGGGTCAACAGAAAGACACAATATGTTGTGTCTTTTTCTGAGGCACAACAAAACCACAACAAGATGCAGGATACCCGATTTTCGGAAATACCACCGATTCAAGGCCTTGTAAAAGTCGAGCATAGTAGTAGGGATAAGAGAAAAAATACTTTTTCACGATACAATCACTCAATCGAGCAACGAAATCATGCACAGAGATCGTCCAGGGGCAATTTTGATCAAAATTTCGCAAAAACCGAAATTACACACTGAAACTAACGGTTGACCACCGCGGCGCCCTATGGTGTGCTCGATGCATGAAATTGCACCCCATTCTGGCCTCTCGCTTCTACGCGGATGGCGGCACAATGTTTGGCCTCGTGCCACGAAACATCTGGCAACAGTTTCTGGTCCCGGACGAATTCAACCGAATCCCACAGAACATGAATACATGGCTAATCGAAACCGATGAAGGTGAATTCGGCCTTTTGGATGTCGGCTGCGGCAATCCGTCATGGATGAGCGATAAGCAGCGTCAGATCGCAGGAGTCGATCCGTGCTGGCACCTGCAAGCCTCTCTGCGCACGCACGGGATCGACATGCAGGACATTGGCTTCATTGCCTTGACACACCTACACTGGGACCACGCTGGTGCCATAGGGCGCGTGCACGACAACGGCGACATTGAACATACATTTCCGAACGCGGACGTCTTCATCGGTGATGAAGAGTGGCGCCTTGCCACGTCAGGCGACCCGCTGTTGTTCAGGGCCTATCCAAATGCAACCATTGCCCCCATCAAAGCGTTGCCCGAGAATCGGCGACACGGCCTTGCGCCTGCAGAATCGATCATTCGCCCCGGCATTCAGTTCGCCCACACGGGCGAACATACG
>JAPKCZ010000438.1 GCA_028822745.1 Kiritimatiellia bacterium
GAAGCGCTTGATGTACGGGTGCCCCATGCGGGCGGTCACGTTCCAGTCGATGCTGCGCACATCGTCGCCAGCCATATACTCGCGAACTTCATCAAATTCAATGCCCTGACCTTTGAAGACGGAATGATATGCACCAGACAGATGCTCGTCGACAAGCCGGCTGGTGATCACGCGGATCTTGCCGACTTGCTTCATGAGCTCTTTTGTATCAATGGGCATTGCGTATTCCTGTCAGGTGTCTATGCGTCTCGAGACCCGCGCGGTCCGTTACGGGACGGGAATCTGGTTGAGAATTGTCGTGATGATATCCTCGCTGGTGACTTCTTCGGCTTCCGCTTCATAGGTGAGTATCAATCGGTGACGTAACACGTCGTGCGCGATTTCTTTAACATCCTGAGGGGTCGCATAGGCGCGTCCTTGCAGCATGGCATTGGCGCGCGCTGCGATATTCAGGAACATCGTTGCGCGCGGGGAGGCGCCGCATTCAATTTGGTGCTCAATGTCGAGTTTGTATGCCTTCGGCGTGCGCGTCGCGAAAACAATGTCGATGATGTAGTCACCGACTTTGTCGTCACAATAGACCTGATCGAGCACGTCGCGCATGACGGCGATCTGCTCGCCTGACAAGACCTTCTTTACATCGAAGGTTTGTTTGCGCGTAAAGCGATTCATGATGCGCTTTTCGTCTTCTTTGGACGGATGGACGATCTTGCACTTCAACATGAAGCGGTCTACCTGTGCTTCGGGGAGGGGGTAAGTCCCTTCCTGTTCGATGGGGTTCTGCGTGGCCATGACGAGGAAAGGCTCAGGCAGTATGAACGTTGTGTCGCCGATGGTGACCTGTTGCTCCTGCATCGCTTCGAGCAACGCAGATTGGACCTTGGCCGGCGCACGGTTGATTTCATCCGCCAACAAAAGGTTCGTAAACACAGGGCCCCGTTTCGGGCTGAACGTACCATCCTTTTGGTTGTAGATCATCGTACCGACGACATCGGCTGGCAGGAGGTCAGGCGTGAAGGAAATGCGCTTAAAATCCAAGCCCAAAGCCAGGGACAGCGTTTTGACCGCCGTGGTCTTTGCCAGGCCAGGGACACCTTCTAGAAGAATATGTCCGCCTGAGATCATGGCAATTAACATGCGGTCCAGTAGGGTTTCCTGCCCGACGAGGATTTTGTTAACTTCTTGGCGGACGGCCTCAATGTGTTTGGCCTGCTCTGCTATCAGGTCTGTTGCCTGTTGGATGTCTGTACTCATGGGCCTTGTCCTTACTCGCTTGTGCTTTTTGCAGCAGCTTCGTTTGTTTCGGTTTGATCGGGTGTTGTGACGGGTTTAACGGTTGGCGCGGGTGCAATGGGCGTCACAACAGGTGTGGCTGTTTCAATGGAGGCCGCATTGTCCGCAGCCTTCTCCTCTGTCTTTTCTTTAACAAGACTCCCGCGCGTCGTTAGCATTGTGTCGGCCTTATAACTCGCGATGACATACGTCCAGGAGCTCCATTTTGTGTGCAGAGCGGCCGCGTCGGCCTTGTTCGTCGCGATCTCTGCCTTACGGGCTTCAGTTTTGGCTTCGTCCAGTTCTTCGCTGCCAGCCTCAACGGTAGGTTCCGTGTAAGTGACCTCGACGCGCATATAGCGACTACTCGATTCGTCGGCGCCGCCAATGTTTAGCGTATAGGTCGTCCCGTTTTTCGTGGTTGCGCTGAACAGGGTCGGCTTGTCGAGCCCCGTGGCTTCGTCACTGAGTGCAGGGTCGGCAATATCATTGAAATTTAGATACGAAAGGACGTTACGCAACGATGATAGTTTCGACGCGTCGAGCTCTTCGTTGTCTGTTAGGTCGTCGAGTTTCAGGTCGGTGCCGTCGTGCGTCAGTTTGACGGGCACGCGATCTTTTCCCGCAATGCTGATTTCCATAATGTCGTTTGCCGTGATATTGCATAGCTCGGTATTGACCCACTCAATGGCATTCTCCGATAGTGAAGCGAAGGTTTTGCTCACGAGAAAAACACGGTCGCTTCCTTCAACGGAAACATATCGACCGTCCGGATAAGCGCCACCCGGAGCGGGCGCGCTCTGTGACTCCTTCATGTGGTCGTTGCCGAGAATCAATGAAGCCAACGGCGTCTCGCCCTGCGCCAGCGTTATCCGCTTCGCGGTTAGTGCGGGGGATGGGGTGCCAATGCCAAGACGGCTGTGCTCAGTGGGTTCCAAGTCGATCACGTCCGTGACTTTCACCTCGACGAGATCGATCACCGTGTCACGAATTTTGTCAAAATCGGCGGCATAGCCGAATTTTTCATTTACGACCCATCCGGTCTCCGTCCGCGTGATCGATGCGGATGCCGCACCGCCCACGATGGTAATCGAGTCGACGGCAGTCATGTCTATTTCGGATAGCACACGTTTACCAACCCAGTCGAGACTGCTGTCGAGTTCGCGTTGCCCGCTTTTCATTGCGGCAATGATCAGTACGACGTCCGCAACCGCCAATATGAGAAGTTGTTTACCTTTCATTCGTCTTCAATCCTTTATCAATTCGTTTTACGTGTTCAATCGTTGTGGAACGCTTGTTGGCGTTTGAGGTTACATTCGTTTTCTGCGGTACAGACCGAAAAGGACGCCTGCGATAGCAATGATCACGGGCATCACGACAATGTTGGCGACCTTGATCTTAACGCCCAGCATTTCGATATTTCGTCTCAGGCTTTTACGGACTTCTTTCAGCTCTTTATTGATGGCCACTTCTTCATCGCGAAAGCGCTGAATCGTTGTCTGTTGTTCCGGACTCAAGATAGCACGTTGGCTGGCATCCTTCTGCGCCTGCATTTCACTCAGCTGCCGACGTGTTTCTTGCAGTTTTTCATTGAGGGCTTTTTCCTGTTCCTGCCATTTCGCGCGCGCATCCTCTTCCAGTTTTACGACGTATGCAAACGGACGGGCGAATTGGCCACGTGAGCGGACGGCAATCAGGTCCGAGC
>JAPKCZ010000439.1 GCA_028822745.1 Kiritimatiellia bacterium
GAACTTATTGCCAAGCCCTTCACCTTTACTCGCGCCACGTACGATGCCCGCAATATCGACCACTTTGAGTGTGGCGGGAATAATCTGCTCAGTTGGCATGTGCGCATTAATCAGGTCGAGACGCTTGTCGGGGACAGGAACGACACCTGAATTGGGCTCGATGGTGCAGAAGGGGTAATTGCTGGATTCAGCGCCGCCTGAGGTCAATGCGTTATAAAGTGTACTTTTCCCAACGTTGGGCAAACCGACGATTCCAGCTTCCATCTCTATGCTCCTTAAATTAAGCGCGCAACCTTATCAGTCCTGTCGATCAGGGTCCAGTCATCTGTGCTGTTGAATATCGTGAATTCTCTTTTATTACGGCTCCCGGAGCGTCGCACTCCACCAAATACAGGTGGATCCTCTAGGTGCTGTGATGCGAGGATCCGTCGAGCCTCCTTTTGCAACAGTCACAATTGTTCGCGTGGCGTTTCTGCAACTTTCCTATTGGGCACGATTCAAAAGTCTGTATCATCGGGCATCGTTACCAAACCGCTTGCATCTAGAGAATTATCTGTCATCTATGAATATACATATTTTCAGTAGACCCATAGTGCTGGTTGCCGTGGTCGCCGCATTTGCGCTAACCGACGTGCGCAATGCGATAAGCGAAGACTGGCCACGCTTGTTAGGCCCAAATCAGAACAGTCAATCAAGCGAAACTAATCTGCTTCTGAATTGGCCTGAGACGGGTCCTCCTGTGCTCTGGCGCAAGGCCCTTGGAACGGGTTTCAGTCCGCCCGTGATTGCCAACAACCATGTACTCGTCTTCCACCGTAAGGGGGACAACGCCATTCTTGACGCGCTGGATGCAGTCACGGGCAAGCCCAAGTGGAGCTACACCTACGAAACGCACTACAAAGATAGCTATGGATTCAATGGCGGACCACGATCGGCGCCAACGATTTCCGGAAACCGTGTATACGCGATTGGGGCCGATGGCTTACTTTCGTGCCTCACCTTGGACAAGGGAACCCTTATTTGGAAACGACAGGTCCTTGAGGATTTCAGGGTACCCCAAAACTTCTTTGGCGTAGGTGTTTCTCCTGTTATTGAAGGCGACTTGCTCTTGCTCAACGTTGGCGCGACCAACGGCGCTGGTATTGTCGCCTTCGATACGGCCACAGGGGAGACGCGTTGGCAGGCGACAGGCGAAGAAGCCAGTTATTCCACGCCCGTCACAGCAACCATCAACGGAAAGCATCTGGCATTCTTTCTTGCTCGAGGCGGACTCGTCGTCCTCGAAACAGAGACAGGGCAGATTATTGATGATTATTCGTTTCGTGCGCGCAAGCACGAGTCGGTGAATGCGGCCTCACCGCTTGTCATCGAGGACACCGTCCTAATTTCATCCAGCTATCGTGTAGGCTCCGCACTGTTGCGGGTCGGTGCAGAGGGGCTTGAGGACGTCTGGGTTGACAAGGTGTCGATGCAGAGTCATTGGGCAACGTGCCTTCAGTCTGGCGACGTTCTGTACGGCTGTACCGGTCGACATGAAAACGAAGCCGCCTTGAGATGTCTTTCACTCGCCGATGGAAGTCTCCTCTGGGAAGCGCCGCGCGGCCTCGGACGGTCGACCTATATTATGGCCGCAGGGCATCTCATTGGGGTAGGGGAACGTGGCGACCTCGTTTTGATTGAGGCCAATCCGGAACGCTACATCGAAAAAGCCCGAGTCCGGCTCTTTGCGCATCCGGCATGGGCACCACCATCGTTGGCAAACGGCCTTCTATATGTTCGCGACGAAACGCAAATCGTCTGTATGGATCTACGCAAGAGGAACGCACATGAATGAGCCGGTAACTGTTTTTATCATTTGCATGACAGGATTCATTTCCTGGAAAGCATTTAGCAACGTTCGCCTTCTCGAACAGTACATGTTCACGCCAACGCGGATTCTGCGAAACAAGGAGTATCATCGACTGATGACATCTGCCTTAATTCATGGTAGTTGGATGCACCTGTTTTTCAACATGTTCAGCTTCTACTCCTTCGGTGGGCTCATCGAGCAGCTCTACAGCCCATACGTCCTTCTGTTCATTTACCTGTCTTCGGTTATGGGTGGCAGTTTGCTTTCACTAGTCCTGCACCGCAACAATGTCGCTTATCGTGCGCTCGGCGCATCGGGTGGCGTCTGCGGTGTTATCTTTGCTGCAATTTTCCTTGTCCCGGGCGGCGGCGTCTACATTTTCCCGATTCCGGTGGCGATTCCGTCATGGCTGTTCGCCATTATTTTCATTCTGTTTTCATTTTACGGCATGCGAAAACAGCTCGGCAATATCGGACATGATGCGCATCTGGGAGGTGCACTTACGGGCCTAGCCGTAGCAACCGTGATGTATCCCAGCATTATTTCAAGCAGCCCGATGCTCTACGCCTTTATTGTCATTTTCAGCGTCACCTTCCTCGTGATTGGCCAGAAGAGTGGTTCAGCATACGCGCGCGGACGAACAGACCCAAAACGCTGGATCAAGGAAACCATTGAACGCCTGACGGGAAAACGCCGATAATACGTCCGCGTTTTAGTGGACGAGGGAAAGGGTAGGCCCCGACGTTGGTGAAGGGCCCCGCGCACGCGACCTGGGTCGAATGGCTCCGGCGGTAGGGCTCGAACCTACAACCTAGTGATTAACAGTCACCCGCTCTACCATTGAGCTACACCGGAATATTGCTGACTAGCAAAGGCACGGAGAATAGCAAACCGCGACAAGCTGTCAAGTATGCAGCTAACGAAAAATATCAATTTCACGCTGACGGAACATATTGAAGCATGCCAATACGCTTTCTGCAGCGCGACGCCAGATGTTCCAAACCATATAAGCGATTGGTGTCGTGATGCAAAAAGGGCCAAGGGCAATTCTGTTCTTGCAACACTCGCCACCGTATTTTAGATTCATCGCCTTTCCGCTCGGGTGGTGGAACTGGCAGACACGCT
>JAPKCZ010000440.1 GCA_028822745.1 Kiritimatiellia bacterium
TCTGACCAAGCGCGTCCCAGCCACCTTTGATGAGCTGAACGATGGATTTTTGCGCGCAACAGGTATGGGGTCGACGCCTGTATCACAGGGTGCTGCCCTTCCCCATTTACGATTGGCTAATATGGAACACACCGAAATGGTGCTCGTGCGCGCTCAGCAACGCGTCTACATACCGCCGGAGACGGGCGTTGCTAAAGTCGACGAAGAGGCGCAGCGGGTCACCGCCGTATTCTTTGTCATTAGTACGCTGAACAACCCTGCGCAACATCTCCGCATGTTGGCCGAAATCGCCGGCCGCGTGGATTCCGAAAAATTCGCTAAATCATGGATTGCCGCGAACAACGATCAACAAATAAAAGAAATCCTGCTACGGGATGAACGCTATTTTTCAATTCACCTGGTTCCAGGTAGCGCCGCAGGGAAGTTGATCGACAAAACACTGCGCGATCTTCCTTTGGGTGAAGATTGCCTTGTTGCCATGATCCGACGTGGTGGTGTCACATTTGTGCCGCACGGGCCATCCGTGCTGCGTTCGGATGACCGCTTGACCATTATTGGATCGCCCGATGGCATTGAGGCATTACGACAGCAATACCAATAGCGCGTTCATCTTCGTTAAACGCTTCAAAATTTGTGTCTGACTATTTTGAGCGTTGTCATGAGAGCGCGTCCTGCACCATGATAGCTACTTACGTTAGAAAACATCTCACTCCGGACAAATCGTGAACACGCTTATCGAACAGCTTTTAAAGCTCATTTCCGTTTTTTTGATCTGTGCATCCGTCTTCCCCGCAAACGCGGATACGAAATCGCAGGCACAATTTCGTGCGCTTGCCGAAGCCGCCGACAAAACCGAGACACCGGCCATTGCTGGCAAGGATGACTGGCTCTTTCTTGTGTCCGAATTGCGTGCCTTGGGACGAGATGCGTTCTGGGGGAAAGATGCAGCAAGTCCAAATGTGGATCCGTTCCTGGCGGTGACTGATCTCAACGAAAAACTTAAAGCGCTCAATATTGATCTGATTGTTTGCCCCGCCCCACCCCGTGCGGTGATTTACGCGGACAAGATACTCGAAGATCCGCCGCGGGACCCGCAAGGTGTTTTGCAACGTTCGGATGGGCAACTTCAAGGTTTTTATGACGCGCTACGTAAGGCGGGTGTATCAGTTCTGGATATGACGGAGACGTTGATGGCTGCGCGAAGCGGCGATGAAAAGATGGGGCCCGTTTCATGTGAACAAGATTCCCATTGGTCGCCACGTGGTTTAGGAATTACCGCAAAGGCGGTCGCCGCGGAAATCCGGAAGAAGCACAATTATGCCGCTCCAGACAAAGTGCCCTTTACGCTCCACGGCCCAGAACCACTCAGCTTTGTTGGCGATCTGGTGACGTTGGTGCCCGCCCATCCTTCGACGAAGCGCAACGCAACCATAACACGTGTGACGCAGGATGCTGCAGGGTCGACGCCGCTTGTCTTCGACGATGACAGCCCTGTCTTGTTGCTTTCCGATAGCCATGGTCTCGTGTTTTCCGATGGCGATGATATGCATAGTTCGGGGGCAGGCTTCGCCGAGCAGCTCTCGGCGGAACTTGGTTTTGCCGTCGACCGAATGGCGCGTCGCGGTTCCGGCGATCAGATTCGCAGTGATATTGCCCGACGGTTTATCACCAAACCCGATGAGGCCGCTAAGAAGCAGGTTCTGGTTTATCTTTTCGCAGCACGCACGTTCTCGGAATCCAAAAACTGGAAAGTTGTGCCGCTGAAGCGCTAAGTTTTCTCAGACCGCGCAGGACACGCACATGACGGCATCAGGGAAGGCTTCTAGACGCGCCTCGCTGATGTTGTTTCCGCAACGCGGGCATTGACCAAAGTTCCCCTGCTCGATGCGTTGAAAGGCGCTCTGAATGCGCTGTAGACGTAATTCGCGTTGGCGTTTCGCTTCCAATGCCATTTGTTGCGCTTGCATGGCATCGCCGCGTGAGACACGACCCATGGTCCCGTCCACCTGCACGGGCGCCGTTTCCCTGCGTGATCGCTCGATTTCCGACTCAAGCGTTTCGCGCAGCGCGGTTAACATTGCCGTATAGCGATCGCGTTTTTCAGCATCCATATCCGCATAATAATGCAATCGGGCTAGGCTTGCAAGGCGAAGGGCAACGACCCACACACACATTTACCGGGTAAACACGATCCGTCGTATCAACATCCGCGCTATGTCCTTGATGACAACTACAGCGGTGCCTAGGCTAGGGGCACATCTTCAAGCTATGTCGTGAAAGGGTTCCAACGTATGTATCGATGGCAGTGTTTAATGTTCTGCTTCTTCTCTCTGACGGTCGTTTTTAGCGTTAATGGTCAAGCGTGGACACGTTTTCGTGGGCCCAATGGATCGGGGCTGGCGGATACCGCAGGTGTGCCTTCAACCTGGACAGAGGCCGACTACAACTGGAAAACAAAACTCGACGGCGTTGGGCATTCTCAACCTGTTTTCTGGGGCGATAAAATCTTTCTCACCAGTGCTCTGGACGATGGCGCAAAGCGACTTGTCCAATGTGTCAACGCAGCCGACGGTTCCGTTCTCTGGCAAAAGGTGTTTTCTTACGGTAGCACTCGTATGCATCGCTTTAACAGTTATGCCTCGTCAACGCCCGCCGTGGACAACAACCATGTCTACGTCACATTCGCCGATTCAGATTCGTACGATCTTTATGCACTCACGCATGACGGAGATCAGGTGTGGCGTCATCAACTCGGAAAGCTCTATAGCAATCACGGCATGGCCCTGTCGCCGGTTTGCGTCGGTGATCTTGTTGTGCTCGGTAAGGAGCAAGGTCGCAAGGCCCCGGAGGATGTTGGCAGTTACATTGTGGCGGTCGATAGCAAGCGTGGTGAGGAGCGTTGGCGGTCACCCCGCAGGAATGCGAAGGTATCCTATGCGACGCCCGCGATCTACGATGACGCAGAGGGACG
>JAPKCZ010000441.1 GCA_028822745.1 Kiritimatiellia bacterium
CAGAAATGGCGTCCGTGTTGTGGTTGGCCCTCGGCGGGGCCTCGTTTCAGTAGGCATTGTCGTGGGCGAACAAGGTCTTGGCGAGAATCTTAAAATCAAAGGAGAGGGACCAGTTTTCCAGGTAGTAAAGGTCGTATTTGATGCGCTCGGAAATGCTGGTGTCACCGCGTAGCCCCTTTACTTGGGCCCAACCTGTTAAACCGGGCAGCGATTTATGGCGCCACATATATCCGCTTACATCGGTTTTGAACTGCTCTACGAAATGCGGCCGTTCCGGGCGGGGGCCAACGAGACTCATGTCGCCCTTGAAGACGTTCCAGAATTGTGGCAACTCGTCGATGTTGTAGCGTCGTAGCACAGCGCCGGTGCGGGTACGCCGCGAATCGTCGGCCGTTGTGAACACAGGGCCGGTCTGGTGTTCAGCGTCAATGCGCATGGTGCGTAGTTTGTAGAGTTTAAAGATGCGCCCGTGTTCCCCACAGCGTTCCTGTGCGTAGAAGACGGGACCGGGTGAATCGCGTTTGATCATGATGGCCGCCGCGAGTACGACGGGCGCGGATAGCAGAAGGCCGACAAAGGACCCCAGGATGTCCTCGGCGCGTTTGGTTAAGCGGTTCCAGAAGAAGTCGAGCGGCCAGCGCCGAACGCCCAGCAGAGGGATGTCATCGAGCGATTGCACGTCCATGCTTGAGGTCATAATGCGGAAAAGGTCCGGCACCATGTTGAAGGTGATCAAGTTGTGTTCACACAACAGGACAAGATTCATCACGGCGCGATGGTCCAGGCTGGCGTCGGTCAGGATGATCTGGTTGACATGCTTTTCCTTGATGAATTCGGCAAGGGTGTCGATGTGTCCGATGACCAACTCCGGTTCAATTCGCTCGTCAATCTCGTTGTTGTCACTGACGCGCATGAAGCCAATGACGCGTGAGCGCAGCATGGGTTCTTTTTTGAGTGTGCGGCGCACATGGGCGGCCACGGTGTCCGTGCCCAGAATCAGGACTGAGTTGGTTTTGCTGCTGTGACGGGACCAGTTCCACTCGATACGAAAAAGTATCCAACGTTCAAGCATCAAGAGGAACAGCGTACAGGGCAAGGAGAGCAGGATCGCCAGACGCGAATAGTCGAGGTCGTTCTGTACGAGGAATGCGATCACGATTGTCAGAACGCAGCCCATGCCTGCCGATTTCGTGATACGCGGAATTTTTGTGATGAAGGTGCCGGTCTGCGGGCGGGAATAAAGCCCTTGATTGTGCATGACGAGCAAAAAGAGTCCGGTCATCACGAGGGCGCCAGCGGCGTATTGAGGATAGAGCGGGTCCGGTGGGGCGTGACGCAACACAAACCAACCGCTGTCAAAGCGCATCCATACCGCCAGGAGCGCGCCAGCCATGATGGCCGCGGTGTCCGTCAGTACGGCGATAATGCTGTACATCACATCGGGCGTATCTTTTTCTCGCATGCCCTTGAATATAGCCGCGTCCGGCTAAAGGGTGGAAGCATAATTGGGGCCAGATCAAAAACTGTGCTCAATTACGCTTGCGAAGCCCCACGCGGGAAGACTACCTTTTGTTGCGAACGTGTGAATGTGCGCCGTTTGGGCGCGAAACAGAACCAGGAGATCGTTGAAATGTCTAAGACCTTCATGAAGCAGATATCCCTCATCGCGGTGGCGTGTCTCTGGATTTCCGCCGCCGATGCCGCCGATGATGCAGCCCCGACGAAAGGCCGTCCCGCTGTCGGCGTGAAGATAGGTACCCTGGGTGTCGCAGGTGAAGTGACCATACCGCTGACGGAACGCATTAATCTTCGCGGTGTGGCAAACTATCTAGAATTCACCACGGACAAGAAAATCGACGATATTGACTATGACCTGGATCTTGCTTTCTCGTCATTCGGTGGTTATCTCGACGTCCACCCCTTTGGAAACAATTTTCGCGTTTCAGGCGGCGTGCTCTCAAACGGTAATGAGATCGATCTTGATGCGACACCTACGGGCGCCGTCACGATTGGCAACAGAGTCTATCCCGGGGGCCTCATCGGTACCGTCTCTGGTCTGATCGAATTTGATGAAGTTGCGCCCTATCTCGGCATCGGCTTCGGAAATGCGACAATAGGGGACGGCGCGTGGTCCTTTTCTTTCGACCTCGGCGTTCTGTTCCAGTCGTACGATGTTACGCTGACCGCCGATGGGCCAGCGGCGGGTATTCCAGGATTTTCGGATGATCTGGCTGCCGAAGAAGAAGACATTCAGGATGATCTGGACGGACTGGAAGTGTATCCCGTCTTGGCCTTCGGCATGGCCTATCGGTTCTGAAGCCAGCGGCACCGACCTTGCACGCCTATTCCTCGCGTGTGGCACGTAAACGGAACACGCGATTGGATAGCACCTGCACAGACGTCGTGTAGACGTTCATGGGTGGCGTGGCCGGAATGTTGGCATGCATGATCTGGAAGAGCGATGTCAAATCAGGCGCAGCCAGTAGGTCGTATGTTCGGTCGACCGCGCTGGGCCACGTGAAACGCAGAATGCGTTCCGCAGTGTTGGTCTGCGAAACCGTCAGGTTTAGCACATGCATCGCGTTTGTGGGTTGCGTACCCGCGACAAATTCGTGCCAGGCAGATGCGCCGTCGCCGTCATGGTCGCGCAGCGCTTCAACGATGAAGGCATCGTTTGTGAAGCCGTAGCCCGCCAACCATGCTTCGGTCAGGCTATTGGTCACCAGATTGAGTGCGAATACGGCGTGCAGACTGCCCGTCGCGGCCACGTTGATCGAGGCCCAATGGAAATTTGTCTGACTGATATTCAAGCCATTCGTGAAAGACGTGTCATCGGTAATAATGTCGGCGATGTGATAGAATTGCGCCGCTTCAATGGTGAAGTTCAGGCTGTCACCGGCCGCGATGACGAGCGGGCCTGGCGGACTGACGGTTCCGGAGCCTGACATGAAGACGTCAATGCGTCGGCT
>JAPKCZ010000442.1 GCA_028822745.1 Kiritimatiellia bacterium
GCGCATTCGAGTATCGCACCGTGATTCATAGCCGAAATGCTGATCACTATGCGACCGAGCAGCACACTGCAGTGTTCAATGTGTTCAAAGGCGGTGGGGCAACGGTCTGGCGACAGGACCGAGCACCGGCATCGGCCCTGGCTGACATGCAGACCTTCGCTGCGGGGCGAAAAGGATTCGTTGTCTGGGAATCCCGTCGTCCCAGTGGAACGGATCAGCTCAAGTACCGTATCTGGAAACGCAACTTGGACGGCTCTGGACTGCAGATGATCAGTGCTGCCCCAGATCTGTCTGGCTACGCACATCTCGGGCCCCGCATTTCTCCAGATGGCCGCTGGGTTGCATTCGCCGGGCGCCAATGGAATTCTGAGGCCGATCCTAATGTACAAACACTGTGGGGTGGGGCCTATGTCGCGCCGCCGTTTGATGTGTGGGTGGTCCCCGTCGATCCTGAAAACGGCTCCGGCGAGCCCATCGAGTTGACGTGTCTGCATGGGCGTGCAGGTAGTGGTGGGGAGAATCGCGTGCTTGAATGGAAAGATGCGCGCACGCTGCACGTGACTTTCCCTGAAAACAACGCCGTACATGAGGTGGACATCTACAATAATCGTATCGGGCGCCAAGTCGTTTCGGACCTATTTGTCGAGCACAAGGGCAAGCAATTTCACCGTGAAGCGGTTCTGTCCCCGGATGGACAGACGTTGTTGTGCGCCCAGGGACAGGCCGCATGGTACCAACGCCGAGACCCCGAGCAGACGAAGGCGCCGTCTCATAAGTCAGCGCATCCACTGGGCGGGTGTCAGACCTTTGTTATTCCGGATTCGCCCTGGTTGATTTGGATGGGCGGAATCGGTACGAATTTGCGTGCCTTGCAACTTGTCGATGGTGCCGACCATGAACTGGCGATAAAGGGTAGCTTGCCGGTGCTCCATCAGTATTTATATTTCCCCGCTGCCTCACGCAAAGGCTCGCTGATGGTGATTGGGGCATCCGACTATCACGACCATGCTCAGGCAGACTATGAGCTGTTTGTGTTCAATATGAACGCGGATACCTGTATGCCCGAGGGTACGCCGGTTCGACTGACCTATAACAGCTATGGACACTATGGCAATCGAGGGATCTATGCCCATGGCGGACGCCGTGGTCATGCGCTGGATCGTTGGCCTGATATCTTTGTTGCTGATGAAACATCTGAACGAGACTCTGTGGCCGCCTTGGCTCCTGAAAGGGAGGCGTTTGGGAATGTGGCTGATTGGGGACGTGCCGCTTTGCGGTATGCACAGGCGGTGCAAAAGGTGCGTCCGGTCGAGGCTGCTCAGGTGTATGATGCGCTTGTCGACGCCTTTGGGGCGTCAACGCCGGGAGATGTCGCCCGTGCGCAGTTGGCTGCTGACGCAGGCGGTGAGAGCTCCATTGCGGCGGAGCATACAGCTTGGCGCCAGCTTGAAGCGTTGCGACGCCGCGATCTCGCGTCGCGCACAAAACCTGCTGCGAAACGCGCTGTCTGGCGCGAAGAACTTCGCGTGCGTGTGGAACAGTTAACACAGCGCTACCCAAATTCGCGCGCGGCGATGGCCTCTGTGACCTTGCTCTCTGAGGCAGGCCTGGGCGGGACACAGAAGGGCGATGCGTTTACCCATGATTTGACAGTTCGCGTTGTCGCTGTTTCAGAGGCGCCGAAAATGAAGGACATTGCGCCCTACGATGAAGCCTTCGTAACGTTTCAGTGTGAGATCCTGACTGTCAACGAAGGCACTCTCGTCGCACAAGACCTTCTCTTTAGTCCTGAATCAGCACCAGTAGACAGTGCCGCCGCAGGCTTGCCGATGTTGTTTGGCAACGTCATGGCCATCAGCGGAGGAAAACACCTTGAACCTTCGACTTGGGCCATTGACCAAATCGTCCGGCTACGTGCGGCCCCTTGGGAGCAGTTTCCCTTCTTCCATCAGCATCCACTTGCAGATGACATTATGGATTTCGGGTCCGCCGTCTGGTACGTCACCCCCGTCAAATCCGGTCTTTAGCAATTACCCAACGTGTGGGACGTTCCAATGACCAACGCGGTGGAACAGATGCTTGCAGAAGCCGCACGTCTGTATAAGGATGTAAATGCACGAAGCCCAAGGGCCGCGGGCTCGAACCTACTATCGACGATATCTCGATTCGGTGCGCATTCGCGAAACCTTTAGCGGGCGTTTGCAAAGTTTGGTGACCGATACAATATGAGTGAACCAGTTGAGAATCAACCAAAGGGGCGCGGCATGAAGGCTCTCTTCAGAGCCGCCGTGCTGGATACATCATTGGCGACGCGCGTGGCATGGGCAATAGTGGCCGTGATCACGCTGGGCGTTCTGGCAACGTCGTTGCTGACCTTTGAGCCCATGGTTGGGGATGAAGTCACGCATTTCTATATGCTCAAGCATCAGGCCGAGGTTCTTCCAACGCCAAATTTCCATGCTTATATCGAAACGGCATTCGGTGACGAGCCTGAAATGCGTGGTTATCCACATGCGTTCTTCTGGCACTACGCCGGGGCCATCGTTTATCGCCTGACCGGTGGCAGCATGTTGGCGCTGCACCTGTTTCATTGGCTCTTTCTCGTGCAATTGCTGTTGGCCACGCTCTTTCTTGTCTGGCCAAAAGATCGCAGCTGCCGTTTGAGCGATGTCCTCGCGGTTGCGCTTGTGTTGTGCCTTCCCATGACCCTGATTTTTTCCGTCACCTTCTACTTGGATGTGCCTGCCGCCGCGCAGGTGGTCACGGCTTTCGCCTGCCTTCGATATCGCAAGTGGGGGTGGGGCGCAATCTGCATGGCTCTGGCCGTGGGAATTAAGGAGAGTATGCTGTTGATGATGCCCGGCTATATGCTCTACCTGGTGTTTTGCATGTGGGGGCAGCGCTGGCGCCAAATCGTTCTCGCCGCGCTTGCAGGAATAGGTTGCCTGACGCTTGTTTGCAGCATCA
>JAPKCZ010000443.1 GCA_028822745.1 Kiritimatiellia bacterium
TGGTGAGCGCCGCGTTGGTGGGCATGATGCTGGGGGCCATTATTTTTGGCAGCATCGCTGATCAGATCGGGCGACGCCGCGCGATTGGTATCAGCGTTGTCCTCTTCAGCGTCGGCACGGTGGCAACGGGTTTCACAAGCGACCCGATTGTCTTCGGCGCGGTGCGCTTCATTGCGGGCCTAGGTATTGGAGGGGTCTTGCCTAACGTGGTCGCCGAGATGACGGAGTTTACGCCCAAACGTATCCGCACGACGATGGTCACGTTCATGTTCAGCGGATATGCCGTGGGTGGCATGCTGGCCGCCGCCACGGGCAAAGCGATCATGGAGACATATGGGTGGCAGACGCTGTTTTTCATCGCCGTCATTCCGCTCTTCCTGCTGCCCTTTGCCCTGAAGGCGCTGCCCGAATCGATGCCGTTCCTGATCCGAACGCGCCGGGTCGACGAACTCCGCACGATAGTGTCATGTCTGGATTCGAATTTTCGCTCGCTGCCGGATGATGAATTTGTGGCGACATCGTCGGGCACCCCGCAATCGGCGGGCATGCGCAGCCTCTTTGGCGAAGGGCGGGGATTCAGCACCTTGATGATCTGGACTGTGTTCTTCATGTGTCTGTTCATGGTGTCTTCCCTCAGCTCCTGGCTCGCCAAGCTCATGGTGAGCGCCGGCTACACGCTCGGTTCGTCCCTGACATTTGTCCTTGTTCTGAACTTTGGCGCGGTGCTCGGCGCGATCGGTGGCGGGTGGCTCGCGGACCGACTGCATATCAAGTACGTATTGATGGCTTTCTTTCTGATCGCGGCGGCATCGATCGGAATACTGGGCTTCAAGACGCCCACCGAGCTGAGATTCCTTCTCGTTGGCATCGCCGGCGCCACCACGATCGGTACACAGTTGCTGGCTTACGCCTACGTAGGCCAGGTCTATCCCGCATCGAGCCGCGGCACCGGCGTCGGCTGGGCTTCAGGAGTGGGACGTACCGGAGCGATCATCGCCCCGATCGTGATTGGCGCCCTGGTCGAGATGAACCTGAAGCTCGAGCACAACTTCTACGCCATCGCCATTCCCGGGCTCATTGCATTCGTCGCCATGGCTTTCGTGAACCACGGGCGATACGCCTGCGCGGCTGAATCGGCTTTCTCACAGGATGAAGTCCGGCAAGCTCCCGCTTCATCTGATTTCAGGCTCATTGAATAGGTGTGTAGGCGCTCATTCGCGCGAGCGATGGGGCGCCGATTTTATTAAACCAAGGAGACAAGATATGGAATTGAACCAGATAGTAAGAAAGTCGCGCTTGCCCATTGTGTTTTCCATTACATCGACATTGATAGTCACCGGTTGCGGTGGTGGCAGCGGCGTGGCGGCCGGTTCAGCAACGTCCGCTGCTACAACGAAAACGCCGACTGAGATGTGTGCCGCTTTGCAGGACGTCGAGGTGCCTGCTTCGGCGATTGGGCTACCTACGTCCGGAGCGTCGATTGCGAGTGCGACTCTGATCGCGGCGACCGCAGAGGGCAACACTTCCGGCGAGTATTGCAAGGTGCTGGGGAAAATCCACCCGGTGGATTTTTCGGCTCCCGACATCCGTTTTGAAGTGGACCTGCCTAGCACCTGGAATGGAAAATCCGTTCACTTTGGTGGTGGCGGGCTCGACGGGACGATCCCGGCGACGACTGGTTTTGCCCAGTCCAGCCTCACATTCACTGAGGTTAGTGGCGTGAAGACGCCACTGGCACGCGGATATGTGACCCTTGGGAGCGATAGTGGGCATCAAGGGAACAGTGAGCAGGGTGATTTCTTGCAAAACGACGAAGCCTTGGCCAATTACGCTGGAGAGCATGTTAAAAAGACTCACGACGTCGCCCAATTTCTCGCGAAGAATCGCTACGGTACGTCTTTCTCCCATAGCTACTTTATCGGTGGCTCCGGCGGTGGCCGCCAGGGTCTCGTGGCGGCACAGCGATACCCTGCCGATTATGATGGCGTGATCGCGTCTTTCCCTGCGTCCGAAATCCTGGGCCTGTCATTTCAGATGGGCCGGGTTTCACAAGCCTCTCTTGCGTCTGGCGGGTTCATCAATACTGCGAAGGCTTCTGTTCTGAAAGCCGCGGTTATGGCGCAATGTGATGCTCTGGATGGGGCGACGGACGGCGTCATTAGCAATCCGGCTGCGTGCCATTTCGATCCGGCAACCCTTCGCTGCCCCGGGGGCGTCGACACAGGCAATACCTGTCTCTCTGATGCTCAACTCAACACGGTCAATACCATCGCGACGCCGCTTGTCACCAACTTTGACTTCGCGAACGGTATCCGCACGATCCCCGGGTACAACATTCTTGCTGGCACCGACTTCTGGAATCCCTATATAACTCCACTGGGACCTTCGGCACAGGCCGCAATAGTGAATCCGGCAGCCGCCACCTCGAATTATGGATCCTTCTATTATTTATTCCCGAATGCCCTGGTCAGATACGCAATTGCACGCAATCCTGCTCTCGACTTGATGACCTTCAATTTTTCAGATCCGGGAGCTCTGACTGCCAGAACGCAAGCGGTGAGTAGTCTAATGGATGCCACGAGTACCGATATGACTGCTTTCAAAAATCGTGGTGGAAAACTGATCCTTCAACATGGGCAATCAGATCAGTTTATTCCTGCGCAAATGTCAATTGATTACTACAACCGGTTGCTGGCAGCGTACGGACAAGATGCGCTCTCGTCGTTCCTGAAATTCTTCCTGGTGCCAGGTGGGTCGCATGGTTATGGTGGGCAATTCGAGGGCGCCTATGATGGGCTAACCGTGTTGGATAATTGGGTTACAAAAGGGGTGGCGCCGAGCAGTCTGGTGATCACTGATATGAACCCACCCACGGCTGGGCGAACCCGTCCGCTGTGCGAGTATCCCCAATGGCCCAAATACGTCGGCGGGGACGTGAACGCTTCTTCAAGTTTCACCTGCTCG
>JAPKCZ010000444.1 GCA_028822745.1 Kiritimatiellia bacterium
TTTGGGAGCTGCGTGCCTACAACAATGGGCTGATGTGGTCAGCAACCATGCCGGATGCCGGTATCAGCCCGTTCCGCGAGGCGTTCCGCTTGGACTTTATCGGGTCGGGACTGGGGGTGGCGCTGTTGTTCTATGCGGTACTGGCGCACTTTAATCTACCGGTGTTCCTGGTGTATGGCCTGATTCGCGGCTTGGATCAGTCGCTGCCGCATATGATCGTGCCCACCGTTACCGGGGCCTTCATCGGGCGATTCTGGTGTCGCAAGCGCTTTGGCGACAAATGGCCGCAATACAGAATCGTCTTCGCCGCCGGGTTCGGAGCCGGCATGGGCCTGATCACCATGCTTGCCCTGGGCTGTGTTTTCATGGCCAAGAGCGCCAATGTGTTACCTGTTTAGGAAGTGGGAATGAAAGCAATTACAGACAAGTCCTCCCCCGCGGCCGCCCAGCCGCAAGCGGATAGTCGCGTGCTGAAGTGCCTGCCCTTCGGCAAGATCTTCTCGATTGCCGTGAAGGGCATCCGCATCCGCATGTGGCGGGCGATATTGGTGCTCAGCGGGATTGTACTGGCGGTGTCGTTCCTGACCTATATTCTTTGCTCGGATTCGCTGCTGCGCGGGGCGGCAACCTACGGATCCGAGCAGCTGGTGGATCGCCTGACGCAAGACGGCCTGATCGGCCAGACTGACGATGCCAGCCGCCGGGTGCAGACCTTGTGGATTGTGGGGCTGGCGACGCTGATCAGTTTTGTGGGCATTGTGAATGCCATGCTGATGAGTGTGACCGAACGGTTCCGCGAGATTGGGACAATGAAGTGCCTGGGTGCTCTGAATCGTTTTGTGTTGCGGCTATTCCTGATCGAGAGCGCACTGGAGGGGGTCGCGGGGACGGGACTGGGTGTACTTGTTGGACTCGTGATTGCCTACGGCGAGGGGCTGCCGCTGTATGGTGGCGAGATATGGGCGTTCTTCCCCGCCGCGCAGTTCCTGATGATGGTGGCAGCCTGCTTTGTCGGGGGTGTTACGCTGACCATTCTGGGCGCATTGTATCCGGCGGCGCAGGCAGCGAAGATGTCGCCGGTCGAGGCATTGCGGACAGAGGTTTAGGATGAGAGATGCGAAGCCCTACGACGCTATGCAGGACCTGGTTGGGACGAATAATTTATGACAGAATCTATTGATAAACAGCGGCGTGAACCGGACGCGGCGCAGGCTGCGCCTGAGGCTGATGCCCAGGACGTGGACCTGCAGGCAAGCCATGTGGTGCGTGCCATCGGTGTGCGCAAGACGTACTGGATGGGTGAGGAACCGGTACACGCGCTCAACGGCGTGGACTTCAGAGTCAAGCACGGCGAGTATATCTCGATCATGGGCCCCAGTGGTTCGGGCAAGTCGACACTCTTCAATATGATTGGCGGGTTGGATAAGCCCACGGAAGGGCGCGTCTATATCGACGACGTGGATATTGCCTCACTGGACACCGTCGAGTTGGCCTGGTTACGCTGCCACAAGATCGGCTACATATTCCAGACCTTCAATCTGATTACCGTGGCAACGGCGCTGGACAATGTGATGCTGCCCATGACGTTTGCAGGCATGCAGCAGGCAGATGCGCAGGACAAGGCGATTGAGATTCTCAAGAAGGTGGGGTTGGGCGAGCGACTGCTGCACAAGCCTCTGGAGATGTCGGGAGGCCAGCAGCAGCGCGTTGCCTGTGCACGGGCGCTGGCGAACGACCCTACCATTCTGCTGGCAGACGAGCCCACGGCCAACCTGGATCGCGCTACCGGTGAGCAGATTATCGATCTGCTCAGGGAGATCAATGAGTCGGAAGGCGTCACCATAATCACCGCCACCCACGATCACAAGATGCTGGCCGCCTCGGACCGCATCGCCTGGGTGCGTGACGGACAGATCGATCGTATTCAGAGCCGTGACGAGATAGAGATCAGAGAGGGAACGATGCATGTCGACTGACACCATAATATCGGCTAAAGGCATCAAGCGCCTCTACGTGATGGGCAAGGAGGAACTCTGGGCGCTGGGCGGAGTGGACCTCGATATTGCGCGCGGCGAGTACCTCAGCATCATGGGGCCCTCGGGTAGCGGCAAGAGCACCTTATTCAATATCATTGGCGGTCTGGACACCCCGACCGAGGGTGCCGTGACCATCGACGGGCGTTCAACAACTGACATGAGCGAGGGACAGATTGCCTATCTGCGCTGTATGACGATCGGGTTCGTTTTTCAGACGTTCAATCTGATTGACATCATGAGTGCGCTTGAGAACGTGACCCTGCCCATGATTTTTGCCGGTGTGAGCCAGACTGAAGCGGACGAGCGCGGTCACAAGCTGCTCGACCAGGTGGGACTCACGGGGCGGCACGACCATCTGCCGACCCAGCTATCCGGCGGTCAGCAACAGCGGGTGGCCTGTGCGCGGGCGTTGGCGAATTCGCCTTCGATTATCCTGGCCGATGAGCCAACGGGCAACCTCGACCTGAAGACGGGCGAGGAAATCATTGCGCTGTTGGGAAAATTGCAGCATGAGCTGGGTGTAACGATCATCAGTGCCACGCATGACCACAAGATGTTGGCGGCATCTGACCGCGTCGTCTATCTGGAAGATGGCAAGGTGGTCGACATCAAGAACCGGGACCAGATCAAGATCAGTTTTGGCGAAGTCGACGGAGCCGCTGATTGATTTGGATGTTAGGCCTTAGGGCTGAATGGCGCTTAGATGAGGTGGAACCGTATTTGTCATCGATGAGTGTGTGAGTGTGTGGGAAAGAGAAGACAGAGCCTTCGTAGGGCGATTCTCTCTCCCACATACTCACATCCCCACATACATGGCACGTGCGGCAAGTCATAACGACGAAACAGGTGCTTATCTAAGTGCCATTAGGGCTTAGGCGTCAGATGTCATGGGTTGACTGACGTCGAGCGCATAATGCCATGCCTCTC
>JAPKCZ010000023.1 GCA_028822745.1 Kiritimatiellia bacterium
CCAGCGTCAAATCCGTAAGCGCTTCGAGCAAATAGCGGTCATGAGAAATCAACAACAAGGTCCCTTGAAAATCACGCAGAAAGCGGCGCAGCCATTCCACCGCAGGAACATCCAGATAGTTGGAAGGCTCATCCAACAACAGGATGTCCGGATCCCCGATCAGAACACGCACCAGTTCGGCGCGCATTTTCCAGCCCCCACTGAAAGCCACAAAAGGAAGCACAAACTCGTCTTCTTTGAATCCCAACCCTGACAGGGCGGCTTCGGCGCGCGAACGCATTTCGTAACCACCGAGATGTTCGAACTCGGTCTGCAGATTGCCAACACGCCGAATACGTGATTCGCGTTCGCTGCCCTCGAGCTCGGAAAGTCCGGCCTCAAGGCGGTGTAGATCGTCGGTGATCTTGGCAAGCTCGGGGATGGACTGTTCCGTAAAGGCCAGCAAGCTCATCTCGTCCGACTCCGCCTTGGGGCGCTGACGTACGTGCCCGACGCGCTGCTTCTTGGGAACAACCACATCGCCCCGCTCCATCTCCGTCGATCCCGTGATCAATCCGAACATGGTACTTTTTCCACCGCCATTCGGCCCAATAATACCGACGCGCTCGGACGGATTTATGCGGAGCGTGACATCCACAAGGATGTCCTGAGCGCCGAATCGTTTTGTGACATTTTGAAATTCAATCATAGGTCGCTTTTCTGTTTAAATGGGATGGGTTTACGTCGTTTCGCCGCGTTTGCGCAGGCGCTGCTTGAAGGCATAGTCAATAAAGGCATAGGGCGCGAAACGCCGTAAATACGCACCGGCATAGGCTGGCGGCGTAACGCAATAGCGCTTGCGTGGATGCGCGGACTCGAGCGCATGCACGATCTTCGCGGCGACGGCCTCTGGCGGTTTGTTAATGAAACTCACTTGTTTAACCTTGTCGCGCCGCCGCGCCATTTCGCGTTTGAACATATCGCCGAAACGTGACGACTCGGCGTTGACGTTGCCCTCCATTTTGTCCAGGGCGTTATTGCGGAAAGCAGTGATGATGGGTCCGGGCTCGACCAGAGATACAGAGACACCGGTTCCGTCCAGCTCAACGCGCATCGAATCCGACATCGCCTCAAGCGCAAACTTCGAGGCCGAATAGGCACCCAGAAAAGGCAAGGAGATGCGTCCCACAACAGAACTGACATTCACAATGCGGCCCGCCTGCTGTTTGCGGAACACAGGCATCGTCAGATGAATCAATTGCTGAACACCGAAGACGTTGACTTCAAACTGATAGCGCATGGCATCGCGGGAGAGATCTTCGATGGCGCCCGCCTGGCCGAAGCCCGCATTGTTCACCAACGCGCCCAGCGTTCCATCGGTTCGGGAAAGCAGTGCCGCCACGCCAGCCTGAACGGATGTCGCGTCGGCGACGTCCATTTCGATGGGGTCGAAACCAGCGGATTTAAGGGCGTCCAAGTCCTTGGCCTTACGCGCCGTCGGAAAGACCGTCCAACCACGTGTCCTGAGCATTTCAGCGGTGGCCAGACCGATGCCACTCGAGCAACCGGTGACGAGGACCGTACGGGGAACCGGAGTCACACTCATGCGGCAGGCGACTCAGGACGAGGCGTTGCGTCATAGCCAAGCTTGTCGACCATATCGACAATACCCTCGATCACGCTCTCGCTACCGTCATAGTCCACGTGAATCTCACGCGTGCTGATGTCCACCTCGCAGGCCTTCAACCCCTTCAAGCGTCGCGCACAATGTTCGATCGCACGGCGACAGGAGGGGCAGTTCGCGCCATTGGTGTCTATAAGGGCTTTAGCCATGTGACGTACTCCTTTGTGAATCAAAACGGGGATAGTAGCCTAATTGGCCCACTGACGAAAGCATGGAAAGGGAGCAAATTCCCATCCGATAGGCCAAAGAGAAGATTTACCAAGGGACGAGAATTTCTGCACTGCGGGGCGGTTGCACGGCCGAATGTGACCTAAATGGTCACGCCGGGGGGCATGGCATCGTCCTTTTTCCACCACGAGGGGACGCGCGTGCTCAATTTGTCGATGGGCTTGAGCGTCAACTGATTGCCGCGTGATTTGACGCCTTTGACAGGCACATCCGGCGGGCAGAACTGTTGCTGCGAGATACGCTGGCGTTTCATCTTTTTGTATTTCACGTAAAGCGCATCCGGCGTGCCTTCTTGAAGCAACAGCACCGTCGCCCCCGCTGCGGCGCTTTGGTAGTCCTTACCCTGAACCACGCCCCCGTAGGCGAATCGCTTAATAAACGAAAGGCCGTCGAGTGTGTAGACCAGCGTCATGACACGCTCACGATCCATCACCGCGGCATAAAGGACGTTCTTATCGACGAATAGCTTTTCGGGCGGCGGCACACACTTGTAGGAGCCATCGTCCCAAGCAATCAGAACCTTGTCGTGTGAGGTAATCTGGATCACCTCTTCGCCGTCGACTTTGTAGCCGATGTAACCAGACTCACGGTCGTACTTGATGGACAGATCCTCCGCCGTCAACGCTTTGACCTCAATTTCTTTGAAGGTCTTAATGGCGGTCAAGCGCGGGTACGCCTCGGCATAATTTTTGATCAGTCCACGCAGATAACGAATCGTGTAGGCTTTCAAACCGGCAAGATGTTTATCTATTTTAGCAATCTCGGCCAACAGCTTTTCGATATCCTGACGGTTCTTGTTGATGTCGAACAACGAGATGCGGCGAATGCGCACCGCCAGTAACATGTCGATATCCTTCTGCGCCAACTCACGATGCAATTGATCGAGGAACGGTTGCAACCCGTCGCGAATGGCCTTGTCAACAGCCTCGCTTGTTTTGCACGCTTCGATCGCTTTATAGAGCCTGTTTTCAACGAAGATTTGAACCAGTGTTTTGGTGTGGACTTCTTCGAGTAGCTTGTTGCGATTGAACACCAATTCGCGCTTAAGAATCTTAACCAGGTGATCGGTGTTGGCGCGCAACACTTCACTCACGGTCATTTGACGAGGACGCCCTTCAAAAATGACCATCATGTTACTGGTCACGCTGACCTCGCATGAGGTAAAGGCATAGAGCGATTCGATCGTCTTCTGAACGTTCGCGTCCGAGCGCAGCTCGAGCTGAATGTCGACCGATTCGGAGGTGAAGTCGGAGACTTTTTTGACGGCCAGCTTCTTCTTTTTGACCGCGTCTTCGATGGAGCCCATCAGGCTCTCGGTGGTGACCCCATAGGGCAATTCCGTCACAACCAGGACGTTGTTGGAACGCGCCTCGATGCAGGCGCGAATCTTAATGCTGCCGACGCCATCTTTCAGATCCGACACATCCATCAGTCCGCCCTGTTGGAAATCCGGGAACACCTCAAACGGTTTCTTCTGTAGAATCGCGATCTGCGCCTCTAGAAGTTCCTTGAAATTATAAGGCAGAATGCGTGTCGCCAAACCAACGGCTATGCCATCCGCACCCAGCATCAACAGAAGCGGCAGCTTGGACGGCAACATCACCGGTTCTTTGTTGCGGCCATCGTAGCTGGGAATGAACGTCGTGAGGTCGTCGTTAAACACCTCATCACGCGCAAGCGGGGTGAGGCGACATTCGATATAACGCGAGGCCGCTGCGCGGTCGCCCGTATAGAGGTTGCCGAAATTCCCCTGCCCTTCGATCAAATAGCGCTTATTGGTCAGCGTCACCAGGGCATCCGCAATCGAGGCATCGCCGTGCGGATGGTACTGCATCGCATGACCGACAACGTTGGCCACCTTAATGAAACGTCCGTCATCCTTTTCGTGCAAGGCGTGCAGAATACGCCGGTGCACAGGTTTTAGACCGTCAAGCAAGGCCGGAATGGCACGATCCCGAATGACGTAGGAGGCATATTGAAGAAAGTTCTCGTCGACAAGTGCCTGCAGCGGACCACTCCCGGCGGGGGACTGATGGACGTCCACGTCGTCTTGCGCCTCTTCCGCCGCGGGGGGCGGTGGCGTAGCGGCAGCCTTCTTGCGCGCCTCTTCTTTACGCGTCTTTTTGTAAGCGTCGATCGCGTCCTGTGCCAAGCCGTCGAAGTTGAACTCGTTCTGATCTTTTTTATCTTTTTTCTCGGTCATGCGACAACTCGTTTTCGGGCGAAGCGCGCTCTCACGACAACTCCTCATCCGTGATCAGGTTGTCCGTGATGTAGGTACGGCGCTCTTGGGTGTTCTTGCCCATATAGAAGGTCAGCACTTCGGCAATTTGATCGCCCTCGATGCGAACGGGAGTCAACTTCATGTTGGGTCCAATGAAGTCCTTGAATTCATGCGGCGAAATCTCTCCTAACCCTTTAAAGCGGGTGATCTCATTGGATCGTCCGAGCTTCTTTATCGCCTCATCACGCTCTTCTTCACTGTAGCAATAGATCGTTTCCTTCTTATTGCGGACCTTGAATAGTGGCGTTTCCAGAATATGAAGGTGCCCATCTTCAACGAGGCTACCGAAGAAACGCAGAAAATAGGTGATCATCAGATTGCGAATATGCAAGCCGTCGACGTCCGCATCCGTGGCCAGTATGACGTGCTGATAGCGCAGGCGATCCGGGGCGTCTTCAATATTCAACGCACGCATCAGGTTGTAGAGCTCAACATTCTTATAAAGGACGTCGCGCTTCTGTTCACACACATTGAGCGGTTTACCCTTGAGCGTGAAAATCGCCTGCGTATGCGCGTCACGACAACTCACCAATGTCCCGGCGGCCGACTGACCTTCGGTGATGAAGATCATCGATTCCTTGCCTTTGCCCTTGGCCTTATCGAGATGCTTTTTGCAGTCCTTCAACTGCGGAATTCGGATCGACACCGATTTAGCGCGCTCACGCGCCATTTTTTTGACCGACTGTAGCTCTTTACGAATCTTCTGCGTCTCTTCGATCTTGGTAATCAGCTTCTCGGCAACTTTAGGATTCTTGTGCAAGAGATCCACGACAACATCACGAACCTGCGTGACCAACTCGCCGCGAAGCTCGCTGTTGCCGAGCTTGTTCTTGGTTTGCGACTCAAAGACAGGTTCTTTGATGCGCACCGATATGGTGCCGAAGATGCCCTCGCGCACATCCGCGCCTTCAAAACGCTTTTTGGCGAACTCATTGACGCCTTTCAGCAGACCTTCGCGAAAGGCACTCAGGTGCGTACCGCCATCCGTCGTGTATTGCCCGTTGACGAACGAATAATAGGTTTCGCTGAATTGGTTCGTGTGCGTGAATGCAATTTCGAGGGTCTTCTCGCGATGCGCTAGCGGCTGATACAGGCGCTCGAAATGCGTTTCCTTCAAGACAAAATCGACCAAGCCGTCTTTGGACGAAAAAGTCTCGCCGTTATAAACGATCTTCAGCCCTGCATTGAGGTAAGCGTAGAGCTGCATACGCTGCTCAAGGTGCTCTTCGCGAAAGTTATACTCCCCGAAAATCTCAGGGTCAGGCACGAATTCCACATAGGTCCCGTTTTTTTCGTCCGGAAGGCGTGGTTTTGTTTCGCCCGTGATAACGCCTTTTTCGAATGTGGCCTCAACCGACTTGCCTTCACGATAGCTACGCACAAGGAAGTTGCAGGACAGGGCGTTGACCGCCTTGGTTCCAACACCATTCAGGCCCACGCTGAACTGGAAAACATCATCGTTATACTTGGCGCCGGTGTTAATGCGGGAAACGCATTCGACGACTTTACCCAGCGGAATGCCCCGACCAAAATCGCGAACCGTCACGAGATTATCTTGGATCGTGATGTCGACCTTGCTGCCGTGGCCCATGATGAATTCGTCGATCGCATTGTCGACGATTTCCTTCACGAGGACATAGATACCGTCCTCGTATTGCGACCCGTTGCCTTTGCGCCCGATGTACATGCCCGTTCGTAGACGGATGTGCTCGAGGGACGACAGCGTTTTGATCTTGCTTTCGTCGTAAACGGGTTTTGTCGCTTTCGCAGCCAAGGCGGACCTCTGATCAGTTGAAAAGCGGGCACGATAGCAGAGCCCCCAGTCCGATGCAAATTTCACGTGCCGACGAGATACGGGCCAGGCCCAACCAACACGCCATCGGGCTTTCCCTTATAGCGCGAACAGACGAGCCCCTATAGCCGAAAACGAGATGTCGAATCCTCTTTCTGACATAATGGTTTCACTTCAAAACCTTCACAGGGAAGGTTAAACAAACATGCAAGGATGGGTTAAACGTAATGAAAAAAGAGACGGCGACATTCCTAGTAACCGCAATGTGTTCTTTGGGCATATTTGGAACCGCTGGCGCGACAGCGGATGCCTTCTCATAAGAGCAGCACTCGGGTCGGTCCCGAATGGCACGACCGAGGGATCTATTCTATCCCAAACGCTCTTAACTTAGTGCCATGCGGGTCGGACCACAGGTTTCTGCAACACTCCACCACCAAAGATTAGAACCGTTTAAAACAGCATCCCATTCGGGCGGCCGAAAGAGACGATGGTCCAGGGAGGAGCGATCTCGGTGGATCACAGTGCGACGAAAGCCAGGCAGGCCCCCACCCAAATGGATATTCAAACCAGCCTGCCTGAACTCTGTCCCACGCCCCCGTCTGAACGTAAAGCGCCGCCAGTGCGTCCCCCCTAGTTCCCGGGACCAGTCTGACCAGCCCAAAGACCGCACTCGCAGCTAGATAGAAGGATTACGGAAGAAAATCACTATTGCAACCGCACAAATGTAGTACAAGGCCGTCGGAGGCCTCGGCTCGGACGAAGCGAGAATTTCTCCGCAAACAACTAAAACCAAAGTGTTTACGCCGACATCAGGCACGGGAGAGGCTTAATCTCTGGCTTCGGAGATCTCTTGTCTGAGCGTGCTGCACGTTTGCTGAGCACTCATATAGTTCTGCCGTAGGGTGTCGTCGCTCCTGTTGTTGTAGTAAGCCGTGCGGGCAGCAGCGTACTTCGCATTGGCAACGTCCAGCTCCTCGGTGAGCGCCTCTTTTTTACTGCGTCGGACGGACTTAGCAGCATGCGCTTTCAACCCGCTGGCAGAGGCGCCCTGATAGGAGAGCGAGCCGTCGCTGTTATACACATTCACGACGATGCCGTAAAACTCGCTGCCGCTTTTGGCGGTACTGCTGCCACCTGTACTGTAACGAGAGCCTGTACTGTAACGAGAGTACGAATACCTTCGGCTGCTGGAGATTGCACTTCTCGCACTTACTTCCGGACAATCAATGTATATGCCAGCCGATGTCAGATCATTGAGATGGATGGTTCCGGAGGCGGCGAGTTCCGGCTCATTGTTTCCAGTGCCAGCCCTTCGGTTGTAGACCTGTAGCTTGAGGATCTCACCTTTGAGCGTCACACCGGAGCGCGCGGCTCTCACCTGAAGGCGTATTTTTGACGTTTTGGTTGTGGTCTTGCTTGTTCGCGATGAATAACGGCTTCTGCTCTTGCTAACGCTGCTGCTGGAATTGCGGGCGGCCGCAACGGCCACATCTCTGTCACCCACAGGCGTGTTGCCGGTATTGGACAGCGTCAGCCGGGTGAAGATTTCACCCGATACGCGCGGGGGACGGCGGCCGAGTGTATAAACCTCGTAACCTGCTGGTGGACGAGGCTTTTCGACTTTCTCTCCAGCGGGCTTGCTTGATGCGACCGTGCCATCATTATTATCTTTGCCAGCAGCAGCGACGTCGGCCAACGCAGCCTTGATGGTCGGGTTGGCCTCTATACGCTCTATCTCCGCCTTGGCGGCCATCGCGCTGGCCACATCTCCCAGCACGGTCTGTTCCTTCTTTTTTTTCTGCATGTACACGATGTAATTCTTACGGAGCGTCAGAACTTTGCGGCTCTTTCCTAGGGCTTGCGATGACGCGACACGGGCGAACTTCTGCTGGGCGGCGATGACGACCTTGGGCGTGTTCGCCGCCGGAGACTCAGGAATGGCTCGGCTGGTTTGGAAACGATTGATTTCTTCCCGAATGAGCAACAGCCCTTCAAGATCGCCCCTTGCCTGAGCAGCGTTTTCCAGTTTTTTAAGCTCGGCGAGGTATCCGCCGATCCAATCCACCGTATCGCCAGCAGGTTCGGAGATAATCTGACGTAATCGCTTGTCAAAACTAGTGCGTGAACGGTCCAACCATGCAGTATCCCCCATGGCGACCTGCGATACGAATAGTAGTGCTAAAAACGTTCCTATCTGCATTTTGTTGAAAACAAACATCATGTCAGCCCGCCTTTTACGTTCGCCCCTGAACGTAACCCTTAGAAAGTCGTCATATTTAGCCACCTATAATAGCGTGATTCAAGGTAAATTTCAGAAATAGGGACAGGCCGCGGCCTGATGGACTGGTACCAGATCTGTTTGAGTCACCGCATGAATGAAATCATCAAAACCTTGACGATCATGTTAATACGAACACGCATTTCCAATGCTTCAAAGCTGGGTTTAAGGACGATTTCGTGCTTTAATTCGCGTTTCGTCTATTTGCGAACAGCTCAACACAACGCACATTACTGAATGAAAATTCTCGATCGATATATTTTAAGCGCCTTTGTGGTCACTTTCCTCATGTCCGTTCTGGTTCTGACCTTCGTCGTCCTTTTGGGCGCGATTTGCAAAATCATGTACGTCATCGGACAGGGCGTTGCCTGGCAGCCGATCGTGAAGATGTTCCTGCTCAACATCCCGCAGGTGCTATCGTTCAGCGTGCCCTTGAGTATTCTCGTTAGCACCCTGCTCGTGTTCGGCCGCCTTTCGGGTGATGGCGAAATCGTCGCGATGCGCAGCAGCGGCGTGCCCCTTTTTCGCATCGCGCGCTGGCCGCTCATTCTAGCCCTCGTGCTGACCGGCGCGTGCCTCTTTATCAGCCAATGGGCCCTGCCATGGGGCCATTTAAAGGCGCGAACCCTGCTGACCGAGCTGAAACGCACGCCACCCATTGAATTGTTTGAAGTGGGACGCTTCAACGAGGACATCCCCGGTCTGAGCATCTATATCGGCCGACGTGTCGACAAGAACCTCTACGATATTCGTGTTTACGATTCGCGCACGGAGATTGTCCGCGAAATTCACGCCAAAGAAGGCACG
This sequence comes from Kiritimatiellia bacterium, assembly GCA_028822745.1. Taxonomy (GTDB): domain Bacteria; phylum Verrucomicrobiota; class Kiritimatiellia; order UBA8416; family JAIOPI01; genus JAPKCZ01. The sequence goes on from JAPKCZ010000023.1 coordinate 9,053, forward strand.
ATCGTTAACGACAAGGACGGCGACGGCATCACGCTTAACCTGCTCGAGGTCCGCTTTGAACCCGCGCTGGACGGTCAACCGGGCTCCGGCTACTGCTCACGCCTGCCCGTTCACATTGACTCGGACAAAGCCCGCCGCGTTTATAATCCCAAAGAAGCGGACATGATGGGGCCTGAGCTCGTACAGAAGTTTCGCAGCCCTGAATTGTATTATCCGGACCTGAACGAGGAGGACTTACGCATCAAAGTCTCCAAGCTGAAAGTCGAGTTCCATGGGCGTACAGCGTTGTCGTTTGCTTGCCTGGCCTTCATGTTCCTGGGCATTCCATTGGGCATCAAAGCCCATCGCAAAGAAACGTCGATTGGCGCGGGCATGGGTATGGTCCTGATGTTTTTCTTTTACCTGTTTATCATCACCGCGGAATCGCTGGCCGAGCAACCACAGTGGGCGCCCCACCTGATTGCATGGATGCCGGTCATCGGTAACAGTGCGCTGGGGGTTTACCTGCTGCGCCGATCGTCTTAAACGGTCTTATCGCCTGAGGCCGCCGGCGTGTCCGAATCGGTTTGCGTGTCGGTCGTCTTACTTCCGGGCTCCTCCAACTTCTCGATCCGCGCCAGATCAACCCGCATATCATCCATGGACTTAATCGTGAACCGGTAGCCCTGTTCTTCGACCACATCGCCCTCAGCAGGAACACGCCCCAAGCGATACATGAACAGTCCCGAGAGGGTGTTGGCATCAAGCTCGTCCGGAAATTCGATGTCCAGCGCGCGCTCCAGGTCACTTAGCTGCGTCCAACCGTCGGTTTCCCAATAGCCGTCTTTCTCGACAAGCTCGGTTGGCTCCTGGTCCATCTCGTCCGCGATGTCGCCGACAATTTCTTCCAGCATGTCCTCCATCGTCACGACGCCGGCAAAGGCACCATATTCGTCGATCACGATCGCCATGTGCTGGCGCCCCGTGCGCATGCGTTCAAAGAGTTCGCCAATGCGCTGCGTCTCCGGGACAACCATCGGGTCTCGAACCAACTCGCGCAGACGCGGCTGCCAATTCGTTTCGCCGTTGAGCGCCAGATGATAGAGATCCTTTATCAGCAAAACACCCACCAGGTGCTGATCTCCGCCATCGGTTACAGGAAAACGCGAATGCTCGATGCGTCGCAGCATCTCGTCCTGCTTTTCAGGCGCGTCCTGCAGATCAATGGCAGACACCTTACCGCGCGGCACCATGATTTCCTCGACCGTGCGTGTATCGAATTCGAACAGGTTTTGCAGCATGGTCGCCTTGGTGGACGCCAAGCTACCGTGTTCTTCGCTGGTTTCGATCAACCCCTTGATTTCCTCGTCCGAAAGCACCTCGTGATGCGGCGCTTCTTCGACACCGAAGAGGCGAAGAATGGCGCCGCTGGACGCATTCAAGAGCCAGTTCAGCGGCAGGACTGCGTAGTAAAACCAATGCAGTGGATACGCAACCCAGAGCGCCACCGGTTCCGGTTTACGAATCGCAAATGTCTTCGGCACTTGCTCACCCACGACAATATGTAGCGAGGAGAAGATGATAAACCCTGTCAGGAACGCAACCGTATGAATGACGGCCTCCGACAAGTTCAGCGCGTGCAACAAGGGTTGCAGCAAAGCAGCAACCGTGGGTTCGCCCACCCAACCGAGGGCCAGTGACGCCATGGTGATGCCAAGCTGGCAAGCAGCGAGATACGATTCGAGCTTCTTATGAATACGTTGCGTCAGACGCGCCGCTTTACTGCCCTCATCCGCCAGAGCATCGATGCGGAACCCCTTGAGCTTCACGAGCGCAAACTCGGCGGCAACAAAGAAGGCGTTGGCGGCCAACAAGAAAAGAATAAGGAAAATACTGCCTAGCATGATGTCTATCTAAGGATCATTGTGTGAATGGTGTTCGAGCCAATACCCGGCACAGGAGCCTCTGTTCGGGCGAGACCCCAAACGAGCGCAGACTAGCCTGATCTATTCACCAACGTCGACTACGAATGCAGATCTCACGCCACCTCAAGGGCAAAGAGAACAACAGGGCATACGGTGGCGACGCCTTGATTCGACCCATGAAGTCCGTTGCGGACTCGCCGGGCATGCGCTAGACTTCGGGCTCATGAACACATCATACATCATCGCACGTGCGCAAACCTCGCGTGTCGGGCACACACGGCGGCGCTTATCAGGTCTCGTGGTGGCCAGCCTGGTTATCCTGCACCTGCCATCGCTCGTGCTCGGCCAGACCAATACCCCCGCCCCGAAACCCGCCGTGCCCGAAACCGTCGCACCGCTCACCCGCGATGAATCCACCGATATCACGCTGGAATCCCTCCAACGCGCCATTCAAGCCAACAGCGCTGAACGCGTCAACGTTCGGCAGCAAATCATCAATGCCGTCGACGACGATCTGGGTGTAGATCTGGCAGAAAAGCTGCAGTCCCTGCGTGCTGAAAACGAAGAATTGCTGCGCAAGTTCGAAACCATCGCCACGGGTGCGGTCACGGCAGAGTTCGCCCAGAGCCAAGAGGACAACATCGAACTTCAGGTCGAGCTCACCCGCCTGCTGTTACCCATTGTCTCGGAGCTAAAGGAAGCCACATCCGCGTCACGCGAAAAAGAATTCCTACGCCGGTCCATCTCGCAGGAAGCCCGGCGTCACGAGCTGGCCGTATCCGCGTCAGAACGCGCCGCGCAACTCGCGGCCGCCACAACAAACGCTCCACTGGTAGAGCGCCTGAACAAAATCGCGGACTCCTGGGCGCAGAAAGCGCAGACCAAGGAAGCCGAGCTTTCGGCATTGCGCTACGAACTTGCGGAACGCAACGCCAACAAAAAATCAATTTTGGCAACGACCCAAAAAGCGTTGCAGCGCTTCATCAGCACGCGCGGCCGCAACCTGGCTCTGGCCACGCTGACCTTTGTCGTCGTGCTCTTCATTTTCCGTTTCGCCGGGCGCAAGCTCATCCTATGGATGGAGCAACGGTCCGATGGTAGCAGATTCGGGATCCGCCTCGTGCACCTTGTCAGCCACATTTTCTCCATTCTGGCGGCCATCATCGCACTGCTCATGTCGCTGAACGCGACGGGCGACTGGTTCCTGCTCGGTATCGTCCTCTTGTTTTTGACCGGCGCGGCCTGGGGCATGATGAAAACACTGCCCAATATCTACGAACAGCTGAAACTCGTTCTGAACCTCGGTGCCGTGCGTGAGAATGAACTGATTCTTTTCGACGGCGTGCCCTGGAAGGTGAAATCACTGGGCTTCATGGCCCAGCTTGTCAACCCGGCCCTGGATGGCGGTCACGTGGACCTGCCAATACGAGAGCTTGTGGGACATCATTCCCGCATCATGGGAACGAAAGAACCCCTGTTTCCAACCGAACAAGACGACTGGGTCCTCCTGAACGACACGACACACGCCAAGGTGCTGACGCAAACCCCTTCCATCGTCGAAATTCTGGAACTCGGAGGTGCACGCACCGCCATGCCAACCGCGGAGTTTCTATCCCTGCACCCCGTTAACCTGTCGCACAACTATCGGGTTCGCGTCACCTTCGGCGTGGATTATGCGCACCAGGCTATTTGCACAACAGAGATACCCACGCTGATGCAAAGTTTCATCGCGAAACGTATAGCCACGGAATTCCCGAACGGGGATCTGATCAATCTGGATGTCCAATTCCTCAATGCCGCGGCATCGTCGCTAGACTACACACTGATCGCCGACATGACGGGGAGCAGCGCTGCACATTACCGAGCGGTCCGGCGTGCGTTGTCCCGCTTTGCGGTGGACGCCTGCAACGAATACGGATGGGTCATCCCCTTCACGCAACTCACCCTCCACCAAGCCCCTGCACCAACGTCTTCCTGAAATACGCTGCCAGAAGAAATAATTTAAAGCGAAAGGGACAGGCCATCAGGGAAAGGTTTTTGACGATTTTTCCGGAAATGACGAGTGCTCATTTCTACATGGATGTATCGGGGCGCGCTCTTGCAGCCCCTTCCAGGTGGACAGGTCGTCGTGTGAGAACAAAGCGGATCAAAGAACAGGGCCGTGCCTACTATCACGTGATTTCTAGGGTGGTGGACCGGAGGTTCGCCTTTAACGACGACGAAAAGGAACGCTTTCGAAAAATCATGCGTGCCGTCGAGGCCTTTACGGGGGTCGACGTATTGACGTACGCGAACATGGACAACCATTTCCATCTATTGCTCCACGTGCCGGAGCCGAAGACCTTGTCGGATCAGGAGCTCATCGAGCGGTTAGGTCACCTCTACGGGTTCTTTCAGCTCCGCTGAAAAAGTGCCATATCTCGTAAATATGCTTCTGGCGCTGGTTGGGAATTTCATGTGCTTGGTGTGAGGAAAAGACCGAAATCAGAACTGATCCTCGGCAAATCATTCTTGGATCAGCCGACATGGCTCAGGCTGCATTGAGGACTTTTATTTCCTTGTCCAACTGATTACCAAGCTTGTCCTTTTCCACTTCAAGATCAAACTGTGTCTGGAGGTTCAGCCAGAATTCGGGAG
>JAPKCZ010000445.1 GCA_028822745.1 Kiritimatiellia bacterium
GAGAGGGCCCAATTTAGCAATGTCGCTATCGGTGACTCGCTCGGGGTCCTGATCGTAGGATAGCCGCAGCAGCGGGTTCTCCTTTGACACTTGCGTCACCGTCGCGCGCGTGTAGTGCGCAAGGCTGTTTTGCGGTAGTGGCTGAAGGCCGGCTCCGAGGGTATCGAGAGGATGCGCGCGAGCGGTCAGGCGTTCGACTCGTTTTTGCCCGTCAGGTGTCGTGTCCGTGGCGCCCACCCATTCTCCGAATTCGGCGCCCTGTTTTATCCAGTTATGTAAAAGGGCCTGCTGGGTCTCTGTCAGGACATCGCCTTTCGATGGCATGATGTCGTCGTCATCCGGGTCAAGTGTGGTCAACGTGAACAAAGCGCTCTCAAGCGGTTTTCCTGGAACGACCACGGCGCCATCATCACCGCCGCGCATGATCGCGCTGGCGGAGTTGAGTACCAGTCCGGCTTTGGGCTTCTTCGTCTTTCCTTTAACGACGTGTGTTGGGCTGTGGCAGTCGAGGCAGCTGGTCTCAATGATTGGCCAGATCTCCTGTTCGAACTGGATTTTCTCCGCCGACAGGGCAAGTGCAGGAAAACCAAAGCAGATCATGCTGAGGTAGGTGGCGATATCGCGGGCGGGAAGAATTGTAGGGGGGCGCATCATGTCACCTTAACTAAACAATTCGAAAACAGGCCGACCCTTATCGGCAATTTTGAAAGGTCGACCCGACGGGGATGTTTCCACATGATCGATCGGCAAGCCCAGCGCGTGTGCGATCGTTGCGTTAAAGTCAGGAACCGTGACCTTGCCCGTCGCCACTTCGTGTCCGGTTGGGTCTGTACTTCCATGGTTGATGCCGCCGTGCACACCGCCACCAGCGAGTAGGCAGGAAAAGGCTTTCGGGTGATGGTTGCGTCCGCCACTCGTTTGCACGATGTTCGGACTGCGACCGAACTCAGTGGAGAGCACAACCAGCGTTTCTTCGAGCATGCCGCGACGATCAAGGTCGCTCAGTAGCGTACTCATTCCCTGATCGAGCAGCGTGGCTCGCTCCTGGACACGTTCAAAGTTGTCATTGTGTGTATCCCAGCCGCCCAGATGCACTTCGACAAATCGAACGCGATGCTCAACCAGACGGCGCGCAAGCAGGCAACCTTGTCCAAAGCTGTTATCGCCATAGGCCGCACGAAGCCCTGCTGTTTCTTGACTGATGTCGAACGCGCCAAGGTCGCTACTGTGCATCATGCGCAAGGCTTCGTCGTACAATGTGTTGTAGTCACGCACTTTGCGGGTGCTGTGTTCTCTTAAGAATTTATCATTTAGCGTGTTGGCCATGTCGAGACGTCGTCGCAAGCGTGCTTCGCTGACCCCTTTTGCGAGTTTGCTATGTTGCAAGCCGCGCTCTGGGTTGCCGATGCCGAGCGGGCCGAAGCGCGATTCCATGAAGCCGTGCCCGATAGAACCGCTGCCGCCATTGACCACGACGCTACCAGGAAGTGTCGTGTTTAGCCGGCCGCCTAGTTTCATGGCCCATGTGGCGAGGCTCGGATGCGATATCGTGCCTCGTTTGAGGTAACTCGTGTGCATGAAGTACTGGCCTGTTTCATGCGCGCCCTGTGTCGAGTACATGCCGTTGAGCACGGCAACCTTGTCCATTTGGCCTGCCATGCCGGGAAGGTATTCGCTGATGCGCTGACCCGTGACCGCTGTTTTGATGGATTCGACCGGACCTTGTGTTGCTTTGCCCGGCTTGGTGTCGAATGTGTCGATGTGGCTCATGCCGCCTGTCATATAAAGATAGATGACATTGCGGGCTCGAGGAGAATGGGCTGCGAGTTGCTCGGCACGTGCGTCGCTGGCAATCGTATTGCCCAACATGGGCGCCACACCGACGCCGAGCAACGATTTAGCGGAGTACGACATGAACTTTCGTCGTGAATAACCGTCAAGCTTGTTCAGTTCACCTTGCATCGTTCTTCTCCAATGGACTGTCTTCGAGTGGGTTAAAGCACGAACATGAATTCGCGAGAATTGACGATGACCCACAGCAGGTCCTCTAGGGCTTCATCGTTACGTGCTCGCATGTCACGCGTTGACCGTGTCATCTCGGTTCGGCTGGGTTCGCGGCTTAAGAGGGTCTTATAAAGGATGGTGATGCGATCGTTGTTGGTTCCTGCGGCATTCACGGTCCGCCACAGCTCGCTTTGCTTGTTGGGTAGCAACGTGTTGTCGACGAAACCGTTCATGAGTGAAAGCACTTGCGGTACCGATGCGGCGTCGTTGGCGTTGGCAATCTGCTCGCGGTCGGAGCCGCCAAATTCGCGAATGAAATGACCGGCTGGGGAGGGAGAGGGTAGTTCGGCGGCGCGTACAAAGCCGGGGTTGCGCAAAGCGGGGTTGTTGAGTCCCTTCTCTTGTAGGAGGCGCCTCAGTCGTTGCGCCTCCCCTGTACGTTTGCGTTTTTGAGCTTTGCGAAGTTTCTCGCGCAGCTCCTTCTGCTCGCGCTGCTGGGTTCCCATACGGCCTGCTTCGGGCGACATGGCGACGTTATATAGGTTCCGAAGCGGTCGGATAATATTTTGACGCCGCATCGAGTCACTGTTGCTGGATTCCAAGAGCCGCTCGATTTCATCGACCAGCTGTGATGCGGAATAGTCTTTGTATTTCTGATAGGCGAATCGCATCACCGCCGCATCATCCCTGCCTTTTCGTGTATCAACATCGGGTACCGTCAACGTAAGCAGTGAATCCCACATCTGTTCTGCCGACATGCGCCGGAGCAGTGGCCCTTCAAAGTAAAAGGCTTCGGACGGTGCAATGTCGCGTGACACAATAGGCTTCTGGAACGCCTGGGTGTTGTAGAGCACCCGCAGAAACTGCTTTGTGTCATAGTTGAGATCGATCATAAGCGCTTCCAGATACGCCATCAGCTGTGGATGC
>JAPKCZ010000446.1 GCA_028822745.1 Kiritimatiellia bacterium
GATCGTTTGCCGATATCGTCTGACGTCAGCGATGATCACCTCGTTATGACCTACGGCATGTTCGCCTCGCTTATTCAGCACATAGCATACCATTCAAGGTTTTCATTTTCCAGTGTCTTGATTGTTTTTTGCATGGGCCTATACTATTAAGGCAGCAAAGAGATCGTTTTATAACTGATTTGGCCCAAATGAGGACCGCACCTGGACAAGTCTCGATTTCGTCATTTTTGCGAGAATGCAACGCATTGTTGAGACACGTGAACGGCCCATGGCACACTTCGCCCTTGGCATGTATCGTGCTCATGAGGCTAGGGCACCATTGTACACAGACCCAGGGGACGACAGGCATGCGTAGACGAAATAAGACGGGACCAACCGAACCCAGCGGGGCACAGGGTGGTTTTCTGCGTAACCTGTTTTCAAAAAAGCCCGCCGCATCCACCCGCCCGACGACGGAACCGTTGCAAGACCAGCAAGCGCCTGCAAGCGCCGCTGACACCACGGCCCCACTTGGAAACGAAACGCTAGAGGAACTTATCGCGCAGTTCCGCATGGCCATGACGGCACTGAAAACGCTAGGCGGTGATGGCGACGAACCCGCCAGTGAAAACACTGTACACCTTCCGCTTCATTTTGTTCTGAGCTTGCTCCCGGAGCACTATATCGTTGCCTCGGAACTCGACACGGTAGCATTGCGCGACCCAACCGAAGTCTGCATTCAAGACCTCTTCTCCCAGCTGGCTGCCGGGCAGATCATCACAAACGTTGCGGCGCTGGCACACGGCCTACCGCCAAAGTTGGTTAACTCAGCCGCATACCGTGACAAAGAAACCGCGATCGTCGTCCCGCTACCCCAAGTCGTCCAATGCATGCAGCCCGGTGCGCTCGCACGCCATACGGCCAAGGAGGACGAGCGCTATCCCGTCGACAACCTTCCCAACATGTTTACTGAAATCGATCGCGACCAAGTGGCGCCCGACGAAACGAAAACCGTGGACGCCCCGGCGGACGCAAACGCAGACGATAAAGGCGTCGAAAAGGTTGCCTTCGATGTCAAACTACAGACGCACGTTTCCGGCGGCGTCGATCTCAACAACGCTACGGCCGAACAGATCCTCACGATCCCCGATGTTCCGGTCGGTGTTGCCAACAACATTCTGGAATACCGACGCCAACACGGCCCGCTTAAAGACATCTTTGACCTGACGTTGGTCGCCGGCCTCAACCGCAAAGTCTTTCGATCACTGACAGGCATGCCCCTCAATCGCCACGGACACGACCGACGTCTGGTCCTTGCCAACCTGCTGAATCTCCCCGTCGAAGGCACAACACACCTCCCCACCATTGCGCGAGCTCTGGGACAGCATGACGGGCTGAACGGGTGCATGATATCCAATGACAAGGGTGTCCTGCTCGCCCAATATGGTATTTTGGCAGATAGCGACGCACTCGCGGCAGTGGTGCCTCGGATGTTTCAGCAGATTCAGGACAACATGCACAAGATTCTCGTATCCGAAGTTCGATCTGCATCCATCAGCGTGGACGGCAAAATGTTCTCCATCGTTACCGGCGGTCAGATTTATATCACCGTCATCCAGCACGCCAGCCGCATGACCAAAGATTTGCAAAAATTCGTTGCTCGAACAGCCCGCGAACTGGAATGGCTGCTTAGCCATCGCGGCTACATTGCCTCCAAACGTTTACCTGATTTGAACGCCCAACAGGTGGAAGAAGAAACTGCATGCACGACGCCGATCAACTCCGAGACATATTAACGCAGACGGGACGGCTTAGCGCGCAGGACGCCGAACAGGCCACCGCGCACGCCACGAAAGAAAACGTCTCGTTCAGTGATGCGCTGATCGCCCTGACCTTACTCAACGTGCGCGATGTTCGCTCGCTGCAGGCCGAACTGGCCGGGCTCGCCTTCCGCGATGCGTTACCCGAACTCGTTCCACAAAGCACGGTCGACATGATTTCGTCACAATGCGCACACCGCTGGAACACATTTCCGATTGAGTATGCCGAGGCCAAGCGATGCCTCACACTGGCCATCAGCAACCCAGAACGCGCGCCTTTCATCGAAAAACTTTTTTCATTCATGATGCAGCCCTACGCCTTGCATTTCGTTGCCGCTCCGGATGACGTCATTGGCGCGGCAATTACCGAACGACTCCCCAACGATCCGCCGGCACCCGAAACAGAACCTGAAGACCCATCCAAGCTGCGCTCGCTCAACATCAAACCCAGCAGCAAATCAAAGCATCTGGACGCCTCCGTCGAAGCACTACCCGGAGACCGAGGCGGCAACCGCCCCCGCCGTGCCAAAGATTATGTCGCTTACGAGACCATGAGCCGCGCCCTAATTAGCGCCGTGGCGTTGTCAGCGCGCATGCACCTGGCTGACGATGTCGAGCGCCTAAGCGGCACTCTAGAACGTGTACGCTACTGCCAACTGCTCGGCGCGCGTCTGAAACTAACGCCGGTACAGCGGGACGGCCTCGTCCTGAGCGCCTGGGCCTCGGCGCTGTGGCCACAACGCGATCTGGTCCACCAACTCGTCACGCCTTACAACGTCGAAGAAGTTGTGTTCGCAGACGAAAACAGCGCCGGGCGTCGGCGCATCGAAGCCTCCGTGTTGTCCCTCGTAATTGCCTATCAGGAGCTGTACCGACTGCACCCCGAAGTCTGCCGCGACGTCAACTTGGCTCGCCGTGAGCTCAAAATGCGCTGGACCGCACCCGATGATCACCAAAGTGTGATCGAAACGTTTCTGCAGGTCTTGGTCGACGAAGAATTTTTGTCATCCCTCGACGAGAACGCACGGCGCATTCTGATCGTCGATCCGGACGAGGCCTCATTCGGCCTTGTCTCGCAGGCCTTGAGTCAAAGCGGATACGAAGTTGCCGCGATTGGCGATCAAG
>JAPKCZ010000447.1 GCA_028822745.1 Kiritimatiellia bacterium
CGCCTCCCACGCCGGCGGCACGACGGTCGTGCTCTCGTCCTGTTCGAGCACGGCGCGTTTCACATCGTCCGTATGCATATAACCATACTTGCGAATCAAACGATCAATTTCAGGGTCTTCGCCGAACTCCTGCAGTGCCGGTGCCAGCACAATGAGCTCGCCGCCATCGGCAATGGCCAATCGTGTGCGGTAAATGCTCTTGTTGCCGAGCCACGTGGATTTGAACTCGTCTGGATCCAGATAAACAACGGCTTTCTTTACCGGGCGATCGAGGGCGATGACATTGACCTGTTGCGCCAGCTCAGCAGCGCGATAGAAGCATTCATCGTCGTCCCCGATAAACAATCCGCGTACTTTGGTGCCGCTGTCTTCATCGATGCCCACCACGGTGAGTACGTAGACGACGGGGTAGCCTTTCATGAAACGGCTCGCCGCCCTGTTAATCAGTTCGCGCACCGGGTTACGCGCACGGCCCATGATGCGCTCCATGCCATAGGCTGCGCCCAGGTAGTGACTCTTGTTGATGCCGTCGGGACCGCCTGTGCCAACAAGTAAGTTCTTTGTGTAATTGGCCATGCCAATGACTTCGTGGGGCACGACTTGGCCGATGGAGAGGATGAGGTCGTGTTCGCCCTCGGTGATATAGGTGGACAGTTGCGCCGGCCAGGCGTAGTCGACACATCCCTCGGAAATCTCACGCACTTCATCGGCTGAGATTTCGCCGATGGTGGCGATGCGTTCACGCCAATCGTGAATACGAAAACGGTCACGTGGAATGTCGCCAAACATACGTTGCAGTTGGGGTTCCTGCATGGCGGTATGCGTGCCAAGGGCCGGCAAGACATCGGTTAAGGCGTCGCCGTAGTAGGCGTGCGCGTGTTGCGTCAATAGTCCGGCGCGCGAATAAAAGCGCGTGAAATCGGGCGGTACGGCCATGACGCGCCGTCGTGTTCCAAGCTTTTTTAGTGCCTCAGATAATCCGTCGCGAAGGTCATCATCACTGAGGTCGGAGGTTGAGGACCCGTGTTCAAAGTAGATCATGGTGGTGGGACTCCTGGGCGCAACTAGGATTTGTATTCTGCGCCGATGCCGTAGGTTCCAACAATGCGTAGGGTTGCGGACGCTTTACGAGCGGCGCGTATGCTCGCGGCAACGGCCGGGCTATCCGATCGCCCATCGATGTCGACGAGGAATGCATATTCTTTCGGGCAACCGCGTATCGGGCGTGAGAGCAGCCGAGATAAGTTGATCTTGTGATTGCGAAAAGTTTCGAGAAAGGTGCATAACGCGCCCGGTGCGTTGAGCAGTGTTACGGCGAGGGTCGTGCGGTGTCGGCGCAATTTGCGCGGGGGCACCTTGCCTATCACCAGAAAGGCCGTGATGTTGGGTAGCTCGGCTTGAACGGGGAATTTCAAGATGTCGAGCCCTAGAGACTTGGCGATTTTGCGGTTCCCGAGTGCGGCTGCGTTTGGCGATTCTGCCGCCAGGCTGGCTGCCACAGCTGTACTGACGACAGGATGTTTCTCTGCTTTGGGCAACGTCTTTCGAATCCACGTCGCGCAGTGTTCGAGCGGCGCAAAATGGGAGTACAGGTGTTTGATGGGTTGTCCACGTTTGCCCAGCAAAGCCAAGTGTACGTTCAGTGAAACTTCTTCGGCGATCGTGACGCGTGGTTTTCCTTCAAGAAGAATATCCACAGTCTCATAGATGGCGCCTCCCGATGAATTTTCGACCGGAATGATGCCGTAGCGCCCGTGGCGACGTGCGACGTACGCGCAGACGTCCAGAATGGTGGATTGCGGGGTGTAGCGGCATGCGGATCCGAAGCGCTTTTCTGCGATCAGGTGCGAGTAGGTTCCGGCGGGGCCGAGAAAGGCTACATCGGGGATTGACTTGAGACTCTTGCCTTGGCTTGTCATGTGTGCTGAGCAAGGTATCATTGGCCACCTATGGGAGAAAGTACAAAAACAGCAACGGAATCGCCGGTCCTGCTCGACATCGAGGGGCTCAAAACGTGGTTTCGCGTTGGTGGGGAAACCATTCGCGCCGTTGACGGCGTATCGTTGCAGGTGCCTGCAGGGAAGACTGTCGCCTTGGTTGGCGAAAGCGGATGCGGCAAATCGGTGACGGCACTTTCGGTTGCGCGCCTGGTGCCAGAACCTCCCGGAGTGATCGCAGGTGGATCGATTCGGGTGGCAGGGCAGGACGTGTTGACGATGTCGCGTGAGGCTCTGCGTGAATTGCGCGGATCCCAGGTGGCCTATGTTTTCCAGGATCCGGGGCAATCGTTGAACCCCGTGTTGCGTGTCGGTACTCAGCTCGAGGAGTGTCGGCGTTCGCATCGCCAGCAGGCGGGGCGCAGCGCTGTCGAGCTATTGCGTTGTGTGGGCCTGCCCGATCCAGAGCGTGTGTTGTCGGCCTATCCTCATGAACTGAGTGGGGGCATGAAGCAACGCGTCATGTTGGCCATGGCCTTGGCGTGCAGCCCGCAACTTCTGATCGCGGACGAGCCTACAACGGCTTTGGATGTGACCGTTCAGGCGCAAATTTTATCGCTGCTGCAGGAATTGCAGTCACAATTTCATATGGGCGTTCTGTTGATCACGCACAATCTCGGCCTCGTCGCCGAATACGCGGACTATGTGTATGTTATGTATGCGGGTCAGATCGTGGAAAGTGGACCCGCTGCGTCAGTGATTCGCGCGCCTGCGCATCCTTATACGCAAGGCCTGATTGGCGCTGTCCCTGTTCTGCAGCGGGAGGGCGGGGAGCGCCCAACCCTTCGCGGAATTCCCGGTATGGTTCCGAATCCGGCGCAGTGGCCGGCGGGCTGTCGCTTTGCGGATCGTTGCGACTACGTCACGGACAGCTGCCGACAGGGACAGGTGCCACAGCACGTTTCGGACGAGGGGGCCAATGT
>JAPKCZ010000448.1 GCA_028822745.1 Kiritimatiellia bacterium
CTGGCTTTAGGAGCCCCATCTTATCCACTCTGTATTAAGTTTTATATTCTCTCAATTCCTACAACCCAGCTTTGTCATTATGACTCAGCCGACAACACGTGTTTTAGAGTGACGCACCTCCTCTTTTTGGCGCAGTAGCGATCCATTGATCATCTTTGACTGCGAGTACATTTTTATCAAGTAACAGCATAGTACCGCCAATCCCTCCAGAAAGGCAAGCAAATACTTGAACTTACTCGTCTTTTCCTAATTCATTCATAATGGCCGACTTACGAGAAAAAAAAGACCATCATCAGGACACATCCACCTCCGCGAACAGTCATTTTGCTTCGAGTTGGCTGGCAATGCGCGAGAGCTGCTCGCCGATGCTCTTCTTCTGCTCGGGCGTATGTCCGTCAGACTTCAGCGCCTGATTGTAGTGGGCACGGGCCTCCACGTAGGCAGCCTGCGCCTTGTCGGCCTCACCGATTCCGCGCCACAGGTCGCCGATGCGAGCGGCATTCATGCCAAGCGTTTGGGCCAGCGCGGCGCTGTCTGGCGTCTGCGCGGCCGCGGCACGCATGAATTCACGGAAGTGCTGGATCGCCTCCTGCGTGTGCCCCTCCTCCATGGCCAGGTGCGCGCGCAGCTTGGGAACCATCACGGCCTGCCAGTCGCTATCCGCCTTGCGAAACCCCTTGTCCACCATGGCGACGGCCTTGCGGTAGTCGTCCAGCACCACGTACCCGTCGAGCGCCAGCCCAAGATAGGTGTCCTTTGCCTGCTCATCGTCCACGAGCGCCGACAGTCGCTCAGCCAGCCCGATCATGGCCCGCGCGAGTCCGGCGTCACCGGTCTTGAAGATGGTTCTGTACTGGCCCACAAACGGATTTCTGATCATTTCCGGCGACACACCGAGCTCAAGCAGTTTCGTGATCCGGGTGGGGTACTCCGCGAAATGCTCCGGGCTAGCGGCGGCCCCGCAGTATGTGGCAACGGCCACCCCTTGAATAGCCTCTGCCGCAACCTCTTGCCGATCCAATACGGCCAGGCACAGGCTGTCTACGGCGGTCCGGTCGCCCTGCTTCTGCGCCTGGGTCGACAGGGATCTGAAGAGGTACCGAAGGGACGCAAGGTCTCCGGCATCGAGAAAGCCGGAGAAAGCATCGATGGCCTGTGGCAGGTTGCCACGCATGGCGTCCAGCACAATCCGATAGACCGCGGCCTGCTGCACCAGGCGCGGCGAACTGTCAGGAACGCCTTCGACGAGATCAAGAATCCGCGCGAGCAGGTCCGCCTGCTCCGCTTTGACGACCCGTGCGAGGACCGACCCAACGACGTCCGCAGCGCGCTCCGCCGGCTGAGACTTTAGCGCTGCGGTCAGGATCGCGCACACGCGATCAACGTCCTCCCGGTGCAGGTATTCCTCAAGCTGCCACGTCGTCAACGTTGCCGTCATACGGTCTTCCAGCGCCAGGCCCAGCAACTGCTCGACCCAAGCGTGGGCGCTGTCGCGGTCGTCCTGCGCAAGATAGTAGTGTCGCACGCCGCCAAGAGAAGACATCGAAAGGTCTGGCTCGGCTTTGAAACTGGCCGCGAGCCGCGTCTTCGTCTCCTCAACGCGTCCACCCATCAACATCACAGACGTGATCGCCTTGTAGATCGCCGGCCCGTCGTCACTCAACTCCGGGGCGTCGAGAGCCTGCTCCAGCTTCTCCAATACCGCATTTGTATCGCCCTGCCCGAGAAGTTCACGCGCTTCAGTGAACAGGTCGCGCAGGGGATTTACCGCTGCTGCGGTCTGATTGGTCGTGCTTCCGGTTTCCTCCGCGGTCACCGGCACCGACGCTTTCTCCGCTACGTCGGCGGGTGGAGGCGTCCCTGTGCGGCACCCCGTCAATGCGATTACAAACAGGCAACTCATGTAGATGGCGCAACGGCTCATATCTCGAACTCCTCTATTAGATCCCAAAGTACAACGGTCGCAACGTACCACCCCTCCCTAACAGGTGTCCAGCTCGGGTGACGTGGATACAAATCCGACTGCCGACGGCTTACATCCCGGTTTCCGTCCGGGGCTATGGGGGTCGGACCCGAATGCTGCACCTTTAAGCGTTTTCGCCCCGCCTGCGGCCATGCGCGTTAACCTAAGCCGAAACTGTTCAGCAAAATGAAAACGCTGAGTATCATAAGCAGTAGCAGCCGCGGGATTGCACCCCAGATTTCTTACAGTGCCCTCAGAGAAGTATTATCTTGCGTTTCTGCAGGGATTGGCCCTACCATTTATTAATCGCAAATGTGCAGTCATGGCGGTTGACTAAACAGGGCCTGCACAAATGATAAAGAAGGGACGGTATCACTCAGAAGAATGTGTTGTCGGCGGAGTCGTTATGACGAAGCTGTGTACTAGGAATCGAGGGAATATGAAACCTTCAGACAGAGTGGATAAGACGGGCGCCTGAAAGCCTATCCAGTATCACTGCGTGCTAAGGGTGTTCCTTGTGCATGTCTAGTTTCGTTTCCACAGCCACTGCGTTAATGCAGTACGAAGGACAATACTATGAGTAACGGATATGTGTCACACACGGGGCTAAACAATCGCTCCTTTTCTACAACTATTCTGCATCGCTCCGCCTGGCTTCTCATAGCCGGGCTTTTTGTTGCCAGCACTAGCTTGAGCTGGGCCCAGACGGCGCTGCCGTTCTCGGAGAACTTCGACGGGTTGGCGATTGCTGACCTCAACGGTCAGGGCGACTGGGTGGCGAACGCCGCCGTGGTGCAGAACACCAACGTACGGACGGGGAAGGCTGCTAGCCTGACCGACAACGCGTCAACTGCAGTGCAGGTGTTTGATGGTGCGCAGACTGGAGATGTCTGGACGGATCTGTACATCAAGCCGGTATTCGGTGCCAGCGATGCGACCGTGGACACGCCTCCT
>JAPKCZ010000449.1 GCA_028822745.1 Kiritimatiellia bacterium
CCTGGCCGATGCCTTCGTAACGGCCAGCTTTCACGAAGGCTACTGCCTACCGTTACTTGAAGCGCTGTATCGCGACATCCCCGTCCTCGCACGAGCGACAGGCGGCATGCCCGAGGCACTCGACGGCGCAGGCGCACTATTTGACGATGCCACACCCGCCCAACTTGCAGAGCTCATGCACTGCGTCGTATACGATGCAACGATTCGTGAGGAGATTATCACCTCACAACAGCGTCGTCGCCAGGCGTTGGATACATGGGATATGCAGGCATCTTTTCTTGAGCTCTTGGCGCAAAGCGGCATCGACAGCTCCAATGCGATTCAGTAGTGTTCTTTCTTTATAGAAGCGATACGCTTCGCAATTGACGCGGAGATCGCCCTAACGTGGGACTTTGGTAAATGAGTGATTCGAAAACACCTTCAGAATTTGACGTTTCCCTAGTCATACCCGTGTACAACGAAGAAGAGAGCATTGCTCTGCTTTGTGAAAAGATCCACGAGTCCATGCAGAAGCTCAAGTGCTCATACGAGGCCATCCTGGTCGACGACGGCAGCACCGATCGCACCTGGGCGTTGCTGCAAGAATTATCGCAGCGCTACCCCAACCTGCACCTCATTTCTTTCCGCGCAAATTTCGGCCAAACGGCGGCCATGAGTGCGGGTATCGAGCACGCAACCGGGGATGTCATCATCACACTGGATGCAGATTTACAAAATGATCCTTCAGATATCCCCATGTTACTTGAAAAAATGGCAGAAGGTTTCGACGTTGTCAGTGGATGGCGTAAGTATCGCAAAGACCCTTTCATCAGCCGCAAACTTCCGTCCATTCTAGCGAATGCTCTAATAAGCAAGATCACGGGCGTCGCGCTGCATGATTACGGCTGCACGCTTAAGGCCTATCGTCGTGAGGTCATTCAGGATGTTCGTCTGTACGGGGAAATGCACCGCTTCATTCCAGCGCTGGCCAGTTGGGTTGGCGGAAAGGTCACCGAAGTCGCAGTCAATCACCACGCCCGCCAGTTCGGCACTTCAAAATACGGCATCAGCCGTACCTTCCGCGTCGTCCTCGATTTGTTGACCGTCAAATTCTTACTCAGCTACAGCCGCGGCCCCATGCAGATATTTGGACGCCTTGCAGGTTGGTTTGCCCTTTTCGGTTTAGGCATGCTGGGATTCATCGTCTTCGGACACTTGTCCTTCCTCGCGTTCGGCACCGCGTTTGCCTCCGAACTGGTCAAGCGTCCCTTCTGGGTCATCACGTCGTTCATGTTGATTTTTTTCAGTGTCCAATTCATTTGCATGGGCCTACTGGCAGAGATCATGATTCGCACCTGGCACGAATCGCAGAACAAAAAGATCTACGTCATTCGCGAAACGCTCAAATCGCCTACCGGGGCTGTGTAAAACAATGCAGGTCGTTGCGGATACGCATGTCCATCTGTACGACGGCTACGACATGGGTGCCGCCCTACAACAGCTATCGCAACGTCTGGCCTCGTTCGCGAATGACACATGTCACCTTGCCGCCTGCCTCACGGAACGTAACGAATGTAACGTCTTTGAAACGCTTCGAGATGGAACGTTGTCGCTTGCTGGACTCGATATGTCCGTAGGCGATGATCCGGCGGCGATGCAACTGCGCGGCCAGCACACCCTAAACCTCTATAGCGGTTTTCAGATCATTACAAAAGAACGCCTAGAAGTACTCGCGCTGGTCTGCGCCACGCGCATTCCTGACGGGCAGGACCTTGATGTGACCATAGAGGCCGTTCGCGCGGCCGGCGGCATACCCGTCCTACCATGGTCTCCAGGCAAATGGTGCGGGACCCGAGGCGACGCCATCAAACGTGTTTTGACCAACGCCAAGAGCGGCCACTTATGCATCGGCGATACCGCGATGCGTCCTGCAGGCCTGCCAAAGCCCTGCCTGTTTAAGCGGGCGCATAAAAACAATATCTCATGCCTGGCCGGCACGGACCCGCTGCCCTTCGCGGGTGATGAGACCATCATGGGGACATACATCAGCGCCTGGGACTCACGTTCAGGACAGGACGTGATAACCACAGATCATTTTCGCGACTTGCTGGTAAACCATACGCCGCAAACACGAGGCAATCGCAACAACGTCGTACAGTCCGTAAGGCGCTGGATTTCGAACGCGCGTTCTAAATCCTGATCGCGTCCCACGTCGCAAAGCGCGCTTAGAAATGCCAGTTCACGAAGACCATCGCTGGGGCCAATTCATCCGGAAGGTTTGTGAAGAAATTCTTATTCTCAGAAATCACGTTGATGAGTCCAATTTGAACGCCAGACCCCACCCCATCCGCCACATTGACAGCTCCAAGTTGTAATCCAGACAAGGTCTCTGCAACATTAACAAAGCCGGTTTGCAATCCCTTAAAACGGCCACCCGTTTAGTTGACGAATGCGCTCTGCCAACCTAGAAAATCACCCTTGTTATAATTAACCATGGCAAACTGCACACCTTTGTAATTATCGGCATAGTTCACAAAATAGCCCAGCATCACGCCTTCACTGTTATTGCGTGCGCCGTTCACAAGACCAAGTGCGAGAGCCGACTGTTCATTCTCTCCCCAGATATTCAACGAAATGCCCTCAATCCGAGTGTCTCGAGATTGCAATGCGACGTCTGGCGTCAGACTAACTTGAATAGCCGCCGTTTCCGCAAAGGCACCATTGCACATCAATCCAAAAGCCATGACCAACGCGATATGTTTTACATTAAGATCATTCATGATTTGACCTTCCATAAACAAGCTCAGCAGAGACACATGACCCCTGCAAAAACAGAATCAGTTTCCAATACAATAAAGCGCCTTCATACTACGCAATAGCAGACCACCCTCGACGGGGACTGGGCTGGCGACGAATACGCCCTTCATCACATTACTGC
>JAPKCZ010000450.1 GCA_028822745.1 Kiritimatiellia bacterium
GCAATTGTACAGCCCACAAGTTAGCCCTAAAAATTGAGTTCAAGGGTGGCAAAGAGGAAACAGTCAAGTTCCGCTAATTTAAAAACCAAACTGCCTGCAGGTCGAAATACAAGATAAGCGGCAGCACTCCATTTCAGGATGCTGTCGTTCAGTAATACACCAATGAGGCATGGCGAAATGTAGTTAAGATGCGTGCACAGCAAGGTCTTCCAACAGCGGTTTTCCCCGGTTAAGCGCTGGTTGAAGTGCGATCACGTTTTCCACCATCGCAGCGCCTCTATTGTCGGCCAGCGCCAACGTTTTTTGCCGTGACAGCTCATACAACATCGCTTGCTCTACCTGCTCGGCATCAATTTCGAGCCTTTTGATTTGCCTGCGCAACGGATCCTGTTTGACGGGCATGTCTTTGCCTAAAGGTTGAAAATCAATTCTGTAGCGGCGCAGTGGGATGATGACATCTGCGCGCCACTGCGCGACGCGTTCAGCAATTTCTTGTGCGATTGCGTTGTCTGGGATCAGCCATCCCTCGTGTCCCAGCCAAAAGCCAAAGAGGACTAGATTGACGTCGATTTGATACACTTCTTGGAGCTGTAGACACTTTGGGGCAACGCCCACGCGGGCATAAACGTCAAGCGAGAACTGCCAGAACGGATTGTCCAGTGGGTCGCTTTCAGTCGCTTTGACCATTTGACCCTAGTCCAGTCCAGCGTTTGATATCAGCTTCAATCCCAAAGATATCCAGCACACGCCCCACATTGTGGCTGACCATTTCATTAAGGTCTTCGGGTTTGGAATAGAACGCTGGCATGGGCGGGGCGATGATCGCCCCCATCTCTGCTGCCGCCGTCATAGAGCGTAGATGCCCTAGATGTAGCGGCGTTTCGCGCACCATCAGTACCAGTGGGCGGCGTTCTTTGAGCTGCACATCAGCAGCGCGGGTCAACAGGGATGAGGTCACGCCAGTCACAATCTCGGAAAGAGTGCGCACTGAACAAGGTGCGATCAGCATCCCCGTCGCGTGATACGACCCGCTGGCAATGGTAGCCCCCACGTTGCGAATGGCGTGCAGCGTATCGCACTTGGTCTCTAAGTCTTTGATGTTGAGATCCAGTTCGTCGCGCAGGGTCAACTCGGCGGACCGACTGACGACCACATGGGTTTCCACGTCGGCATCACGCAACATTTCCAGCGCGCGTATTCCGTAGATCGCACCGCTTGCGCCCGAGATACCGACGATAATGCGTTTGGGGCTCATTTGGACAGATACTTTGAAAGATCAATATCGGCTACGCCGGGAACAGATTTACGTGCGAACTCTACCTCGCGCCCCCATGGCATGGTGGCGTCAATGGTCAGGCGGCCCCAATGGTCTTTGTGCTCATCGCGATAAAAACCGGGAAAGTCGTTCAGGACTTGCGCGCGCGTATCCGCGCGACCACGGGTCATGTAAGCCCACATAACGTCATTCAAATCATATATGTCGACGTCTTTGTCTACGGCGATCACCACCTTGTTGTAATCCAAGTGAGATCCAAGTGCGGACAAAATGGCGTGTTTGCCATGCCCTTCGTACTGTTTGTCGATCTTGATGATTGATATCAGCACATTGGGTTTGCAGCTGACATCAATCACTCCCCGCACTTGCGCTGAAACATGTTTATAGACTTTTGCTGCGATCACCGCTTCTAGCGGGCGCAGATCCTCGTTTGAACCGCAGACAAGTCCGTGTAACACGGCATCCTTGCGACACTCCACATGGGTCACTTCAAAAACGTGATTGTCGCCAACCTCTACATATATCCCCATGAATTCGCCAAATGGCCCTTCGGGTCGCTTCTCGTTGGGCAGGAAACGTCCTTCCACCACGATATCAACGCTGGCGGGCACTTGCATGTCGATGGTTTTACAATCGCGCATAGCAATCTTTTTACCGCGTATCTGTGCTGCCATGGCCAGTTCGCTAGCTTCAATGGGTAAAGAGGCACAGGCCCCAAGAAACAGCTCGGGCGGACAAGATAACAACAGCGCGGCCTCAAGTGCTTCGCCCTTTTCCTCGGCTCGTTTTTGGTACTGAGTCAGGTCATGAGGACCGCCAAGACGCACACGCAATTCATCGTCACTGATCTGCATAGAACGGTGAAAAGACAAGTTAGGCACCCTTGTATCGGGGTGATTGGCCAGAAAGATGGCCGAGGTAAAGTATGGGCCTCCGTCACGCTCATGATAGGTGATCGCGGGTAAATCGCTTAGCTTGCAGGGAGTAAATTCATCCGCAACTTCTGGAGAGGCGGTTTCATAGACAGCGTTATTTGATGCGGTGAGGCAGGCCTCGTTCAGTTCCAGCCAACGCGCACAAAACGATTGACCCTCGCGCGCTCCGATCATTTGCAACAACCGGTCATGACTACCGTAAAGATTTGAAACCACCGGCACGTCCGACCCTGCGACATCGTGAAATAGAACGGCCTCGTTTGAGGCATCTTGTAAGGCCTTGGTCACAGCAGCCAATTCAAACTTGGGGTCAACCTGACGCCTGACATGCACCAAATCATTTTGCTTTGCCAATTCGTCTATCAGCTTTTGCATCTTAGTCCTCCTTACGCTCAGGCCGCAGATTTTCGGGACCGCACAACCAGTGCTTTTTTGCGCATAAATCGCATGAATCCTCCCGGACCGTAGCGTGATCCGCCTAGACCAGACACTCCAAATGCGGTCTTTTCAGCTTTGTCGCCAACGCCGCCCATGGTGTCAAAATCATTGATCCAGACGCCCCCGACATTAAGCTGTTCGCCAACCTCTATTGCTGCATCCTCTTCACCGATAACTGTAGCACTGAGGCCATAGATAGTGTCATTGGCCAATGTTACAGCTTCTTGAGCGGTGTTGAATCTCATGATCGGGACAATAGGAC
>JAPKCZ010000451.1 GCA_028822745.1 Kiritimatiellia bacterium
ACCAAACCGGCTTTGTCCTGAGTGGCGGCGTTAAATGCCTTGCAGAACTCCATGATGTTTACGCCGTGCTGACCGAGCGCCGGACCAACTGGCGGTGCAGGGTTAGCCTGACCGGCAGGAATCTGAAGTTTAATGTTACCTGTAATTTTCTTTGCCATAACGAGTCTCTGTACGTTTGTTGTTTTCAGCGCGTTCCGTGCCTAGGAGCGCTCGACCTGCCAATATTCAAGCTCAACAGGTGCCGATCGACCAAAAATCGCGACGGACACCTTCAATTTCCCGCGATCCGGGTCAATTTCTTCGACAACACCACTGAAGTTAAGGAACGGCCCGTCATTAATTTTAACGGTTTCCCCGATTTCAAATTCAACCTTGGGTTTGACGGTTTCCTTCTTCTCTTCCACCTCATGGAAGATGTGTTCAACCTCTTCAGCCCGCAACGGAACCGGATGATCGCCACCCACAAAGCCGATGATCCCTTGCGTTTCGCGGATAAAGTTCCACGCTTTTTCTTGCAGCTGGTTCTCCTCGTCATACAGGGCAACACTGATCAACACGTAACCCGGAAAAAACTTCCGCGTCGTTGTTGATTTCACGCCTTTTTTGACTTCCGACACCTTCTCTGTAGGGATGACGACATCTTCGATATACTCATCCACTTCTTCGTGCGCCATGCGGCGACGAATGCTTTCCTGGACCTTGTATTCCTGTCCGGTCAGGGTATGAAGTACGAACCACTCTTTATTCATTGATCGTATATCCTGTTCAAACCAAGCGTTGTAGAAGCCCGATAAGCACCTTGTCACTAAGCCAAATGAAAATACTCAGCATGACCACGCAAATAATGACGGCAATCGTTGACTGAATCAGCTCCCGCCGACTCAGCCACGTTGTCTTTTTCATTTCCGTACCGACGTCATGGAAGAAGGTACGGGAATTTTGAAATATGTCTTTCACTGCCATAAACTATCGGACGTATCGCCGCTTTCGTTGTGGCCTCACACCAAATCACTCAGACGGTTCTGAACGGTTGGCGTTTGGGCCGGGTCTCATTACTCGTTGTCCATCGCGAACTGGCAGGCCAGGAGGGAATCGAACCCCCAACCCCCGGTTTTGGAGACCGGTGCTCTGCCAAATTGAGCTACTGGCCTCTTTCTTCGCGACGGCCAAGGACCGAACCGCAAAAACCGGTCCGTTCGTCTTCAACGCGCTTAACCCTGCATCCTCCTAATGGAGTAAATTCGTTTGTGACCCGTTGCATTGGGGAGAGCGTTTTGCGCCGATCCTTTTATGCGTCGTGCCGTTTCGCGCCGCACACGTTTGCTTCAGGCAATACTCATGCAGAAGCATTCGTGGCACGGTTTGAATTTTGATTCTATTCAATAATTTTAGCAACAGTACCCGCACCAACAGTGCGGCCACCTTCGCGAATCGCGAAGCGCATGTGTTGCTCAAGTGCGACAGGCTGAATCAACTCAACGTTCATGTTGAGGCTGTCACCCGGCATCACCATTTCAACGCCATCTGGCAATGTGATGTCGCCCGTTACGTCAGTCGTACGGATGTAAAACTGAGGACGATATCCTTTGAAGAACGGCGTGTGACGGCCCCCTTCGTCTTTGCTCAAAACATAGATTTCAGCTTCGAACTTGGTATGCGGTGTGATCGAACCAGGCTTAGCAAGCACTTGGCCACGCTCAACATCGTCTTTCTTGGTGCCGCGCAGCAGCACGCCGATGTTCTCACCAGCACGACCTTCGTCGAGCAACTTACGGAACATTTCAACGCCGGTTGCCGTTGTCTTGGCGGTATCTTTAAGACCGATAAGCTCAACTTCTTCACCCACCTTGATGATACCGCGGTCAACACGGCCCGTCACCACAGTGCCACGACCTTCGATGGAGAACACGTCTTCGATCGGCATCAGGAAGGCCTGATCGAGCACACGAACCGGCTCAGGAATAAACGTGTCGAGCGCGTCAAGCAATTCACCGATTGAAGCACATGCGGCATCGCTTGCATCTGTTGCTTGAGCAGCAGGAAGTGCCGAACCGCGAATCACAGGGCAGTCATCGCCAGGGAAGTCGTACTTGGTCAACAGTTCACGAACTTCCAACTCAACGAGGTCGAGAAGCTCTTCGTCGTCAACGAGGTCAACCTTGTTAAGGAAGACAACAATCTGCGGCACACCAACCTGGCGAGCAAGCAAGATGTGCTCACGCGTCTGAGGCATAGGACCGTCAGCGGCACTCACCACCAAAATGGCGCCGTCCATCTGGGCGGCACCCGTGATCATGTTTTTGACGTAGTCAGCATGGCCCGGGCAATCCACGTGTGCATAGTGACGGTTTTCAGTGCTGTATTCCACGTGTGACGTCGAAATGGTGAGAATCTTGGTTGCGTCACGACGACCAGCGCTTTCAGAAGCTTTGGCAACTTCGTCGTACTTGATCGATGTGCTCAAGCCCTTCAAGGATTGCACATGCGTCAATGCAGCGGTCAATGTGGTTTTGCCGTGGTCAACGTGGCCGATGGTGCCCACGTTTACATGGGGTTTCGAACGATCAAATGTCTCTTTCGCCATTTTGTCTACCTCTTTCCGTACTGGTTCTGTCTATGTTTGCTTTATATTGTTCGTTTACGCGAGCAACCCAATTGGAGCCCATGAGCGGGATCGAACCGCTGACCTCGTCCTTACCAAGGACGTGCTCTACCAACTGAGCTACATGGGCGCGTCTTCTCGCCTACGACTAATACAGACGAAAGCAACAGTGTCTCCTGATGATTCGGAACCATGCCCAGTCGTTCAGGCGACTCTGCTGCAATCTAAGCGAAAATAAGTGCCCGCATACACTCTCGGGCTTCTGATAAAAAACCGAGCAAAGGTACCAAAATTAGATTATCGG
>JAPKCZ010000452.1 GCA_028822745.1 Kiritimatiellia bacterium
CACATGGCTTCCGGCAACAGCGCTATCGAGCATACATTGATGCTCATGGAAGGCCTGTCACTGCTTCGCCCTGATTTGGTCCAGTCCCTGTTAGAGAACTGTTCGTCTATAAAGGCCAAACGATTGTTCCTGTGGGCTGCCGAAAGATCGCAGCACACTTGGTTTCAACGGCTTGATCACACCAAGATCGAGCTGGGCACAGGGAAGAGGCAGCTATTCAAAGGCGGCCGGCTTCACCCGAAGTACATGATCACGGTTCCACCAGAAGAGGAGCTTCCTGATGTTTAGTCCACAATACGAAGCACGGACAGAACTTCTTATCCACTGCATCCCAGAAGTGGCGAAGCATCCGTGCTTCGCGCTCAAGGGCGGCACGGCGATCAATCTCTTTCTGAGGGACATGCCCCGTGTTTCAGTGGATATTGACCTAACGTATCTTCCACTGAAACCGCGTGATGAATCTCTTCGGGAGATCGAGCAAACGCTCCTGCGCATGAAGCTAGACATTGAGCGGAAACCCAACAGCCAAATCTGTCACTTGTCTATCCCGACTAAATACTTGACATTTCCGACCATGGGATATACGGTCCGGCCATGCTTGTAAGGACCCGTCTCGGAGCACCATATCGCTATGTATACCCCTCGGCATCCATCGCGGCCTTTCCGGTATGGTCGTTCATTGGCTGCCTGGCAGGGCGGCTAGCATTGGGTCTAGCGGATAAGAAGGACGACGGGGGCCTGCGGCCACGCACGCTGTGGGTGTTCCCGCCGATGCGTGCTCACGGTTGGGTTGCGGCATCGGCACGTGCGGAGCGCGTAGCGTTAGATTTCACAGCGGTACCCCTTGAGCTGGAACGGCTGGTTCCCGAGCGCGGGTATTACCGCATCGCGCTATCGCTTGACGACTGCCGTCGCCTGCGCCTGCTTGCCGAATCATCGTTGGCCATGACGGCCAAACCCACGGAGCTGATCGGCTTGCATACCCAGAACGTGGTGACGGAGCTCAGCATGATGGCCCTGCGCGAGGTCACGCCACGCGCCCTGGCGACTCCCGAGCGTGCCCGCATCAAGACAGAGGAGGCCCTGGCCTGGTACGAGCGTCACATGGCCGAAGACCCCAGCGTTGACGAGATTGCTCACGCCGTGCTCATCTCCCCCGTCCAACTGCGCCGCCTCTTCCACCGCGCCCACGGCCAAAGCCCGCACGTGCTGCTCAACCGCCAGCGCATGCAACGCGTTGAAGCGCTGCTGCGGGACACCCCGCTCGGACTCACCGCGATCGCCGCCCAGGTCGGCTTCTCCGACGACACCGCCCTCAGCCGCGCCACCAAGACCCATTTCGGGCTGACCCCCCGCGAACTGCGCAAGCGGGGAGGCAGTGATCAGTGATCAGTGGCCAGTGGCCAGTGATCAGTGGCCAGTGATCAGTGGCCAGTGATCGGTGATCAGTGATCAGTGATCAGTGATCGGTGATCGGTGGGCAGTGGGCATAGGAGGCCTGTCCCTCTTTCTTCACTCCACCCTCGCCTGCTTCTTCAGGATGGCCGCAAGGGGAAGAGTCGGTTGACCCAGCCTTCGCGCTTCGCGGCTACGGCGGGCAAGCTGATTACGATTGACGAGGGGGATTTTGGGATTATTTTTGGACACGCGAGTCCAAAATCTTCGCTGCGGCCGCTATATCCTCCGCGGTACGGACATAGTCATAGGCCTTGATCTCCGCAATCCCTCCCCTGAACGGCCTGACCACTCCGCTGTAGGTGTTAAAGCTAGCACCGACATACATCGGGTAGCCCGCAACCGTCGCCAGGCTGACAAACTCCTTTGTGGCAGAGTCCTGCAGCTCACCGTCAACATACATCCGGAATTGCGACCGATAGCCGCCGTCATAGACCATGGCGAGATGCACCCACTTGTTGTTCGGCGCACTACCCGACCCGCGCTGACGCGACCCTATCCCCATCTTAGAGAAGTCGACATGACGGCCCAGACTCTTGTCTCCACGCTGAACTTTGGCGACCTCCGGAGCGAACGCGAAGAACGCGCCGTCGTTCTCGAGCTTGACGCGCGCCTCAACCGTGAACGGATGCGTACCGGCGAACGCTTCAGGCATGGGCTTGTCCAACTCCAGCAGCTCCGCGCCACCTTCGAAGTACGCGCACTGCACCCCGTCGAGCATCTTCACAGAAGGCACGTGATCGCTTGCGGCCGGCGACCTTGGCACGAACTCGCCCTTGAGACTGCCCGTGTTCTTCAGACTGTGGATCCGCTTGCCATCCTTCTGATCAGGCACGGTGACGGAGACCAGCATATCTCCGGACGCAACCTTCTTGCCCTTCTCGAGAGTGGCCACGTCCTTCGCGGACAGCGCCTTCGAGAACACCTTCAGCTCCTTCAGATAATGCTCGTCCTTGAACCAATCGCCGCCAATCATCATCTTGCCGGCCGATGGAAGACTAAACGCCTTCTCTGCCGTGTTCACCAGGCGTCCATCAGCATAGTACTTGAACGTCGTGCCGTCATATGTGATGCACTGCGTCTTCCAGAACCGCGCCATGGCGGACAGCGTTGCGAGCTCCTTCGCGCGTCCCTCTTCCTCCGGGTAACGGGCGACTGAATGCTCCCATTGCCCGCGCTCCCGGTTCCTGGCTTTACCCCAGCACAGCGGCTCACCTGTGGTATGCATGAACACGGCCCCGGTCTCGCTCGGACCCCAGCTCAGAAGCGGGACGCCCCCGTGGCGAATCTCCCGCGCTGCGCGCGAGAAGATAGAAAAGGAGCCATTCGTCATGCTCGCGGGCGTGTCGAATGTTGACTGCATCTTCGTGCGCGGCACCAACAACATACCCGACACGCCGAGATGGGTCTTCGACACCGGCGTCCACGTGTCCGGCGTCGCGCCGGGC
>JAPKCZ010000453.1 GCA_028822745.1 Kiritimatiellia bacterium
CGCAATTAAAGGGCGCACATGCGCGCCAACTGTGGGCACCATGTGCCTACGGGCACATTCTGTAGTACAAATGCATAATTCAAAATCCTGACTTCAAGATTCAACACTCGGAATTCAGAATTCAGAATCTGTATCTGCCAAAATGCCGTTTTTGAAATGGCCAAAACAACAAAATTGTCATCAGAAGGCCCCAAGGGTGTCCTTGCGTCCCTAATGAACCAGATTTCAAGACTTCCAGGATTTAAAAATTCAGTGTTTCAACAACTTTGAAATTTCAACAAGTAAAAACTCAAAATCCCAACCCACCCTTATACCTCTACCCCACCATATTCCCCGCAGTATCTGGAACCTTCCTAATCATACGAATATATTCAATTATCCAGGCGTGTGTTTCCTGAATTCACATTCTTTTTCATCGCTACAACACATCCCAAGAACTCATGCGTGCCCTACACCTCTGCACTCAGCGTCAGCGAGTGCCCCACCCTTACTTGCCTCGCTGGTCGGTGAGGCAAGTAATTATATTTCCGCGACTGCGGGAGCCCAAGACGGCGGTCAGACCCCGGGCACATGTAACGCTGCAGTGCCATGGAATACGCGACATGTCTCGGTATACACGAACGTGGAGAATGCGTTGCTACGCTCGTCATTCATCACGTTCTGTATCCATTTCGAAAAAACCGACGCCCAGGTAGCTCCATGCTGTTTGGCCATCTCTTTGTCCCACGCTTCCTTGAACCATGGAAAATCATTCTTCTGACCGGCTGAGAGTCCCGCTCTAATACGAGCAAGGCGGTCGAGAACTTCGCAGCGATTCTTTCGTGCCTTGGCGCCGCCTGAGTTCGCCCAACCTTCGCCCAACGCCTCCAGAGTGAAACTTCTGATAGCATGCTTGGAAGCGCAAATGCTTTCCAATTCCTGGATCTTTCTTTTA
Source organism: Kiritimatiellia bacterium (assembly GCA_028822745.1). Lineage (GTDB taxonomy): Bacteria > Verrucomicrobiota > Kiritimatiellia > UBA8416 > JAIOPI01 > JAPKCZ01. Next base: position 935 of record JAPKCZ010000453.1, read on the forward strand.
GTCTCTCTCAACTCCGCGACTGCGGCGCGTCGATCTGATAGGGCTGTCTCTGCGTCGCGCTTCCTTGCTCTGTGTTGGTCGGTCATGCGCTTGTTCGTGAGTCTGTCCTGGTCTTCAGCCCTGCGCAGCCGCAGGAAAGCATCCGCGACTGCGGGCGACTCTTTGACAAGCGCTCGCGATTTCCTCCTTTCCCTTCCCAACTCCATCTCTATGCATTGCACGCCTCTTACCGAACCGATGGCTCGTAGACCCTCCAGTGTTCCCTCCAGCGTTGCAATTGTAGCCTTCACCTTATGAACTGCGTCGGCTTGGTTGGCACTTAGAGGAGCAGACTTTTCAATCTCAGCGCCTTCAGCCTTTTCAACACCTTCGCCCGCGACTGCGGCCGGGACATGTTCTGCTGGCTCGTCGTCCCCACAGTTTTCGTCGCTGCTGGGGTCGATCTCCTCTTGGTCTCCTTCGGCGTCTGCGGTGTCATCGTCTCCGTTTGTCAAGCAGTGGACGTCGTCGTGGTAGAAATCGTCACCCAAGTTCTCGAGTATGCGGTCAACCTTTCGGCGAGCTGGGTAAGGCGTTATCAAGCGCATGACGTCTCGTTGACACCATGTGATCCCCCCCGATTCAACTTCATCCGCGACTGCGGCCAACTCTACATTTATCTTCGGACGCATGCTTGGGAATTTGTCTGTCGTTTCCTCATTCCAGAACGCCCCTGCCTCCCGACAGACCATATCATCTTCCTTTCCATGTAAATCAATGGATTGGCCTACTTTCTTATAGCCTTCTGAAGCTTGCTGGTGCAACGCAGGATCCGATAACACTTCGAACATCAGCAGCATGCATTCCTCATGTGATAACTTGGGGACCACTTGACCGCTCCTCATCTTTTCCCGCAGCACCTGAGACTCCTTTTTGCCATAATCGCGGCGCACATGTTGGTTGAGGTCGGTATCGGGCGTTTGACCGACAGGGGTGCAACCACCACCATGGACCATACGGATATAACCTCGAGACCAACAAAGATTCCAAACATTCTTGGTCTTATGAGCCGAGTAATCATCACACAGCATAATCCTCCAGTCGCGCCCAGTACCCCATGGTTCCAAATGCCTCTCCATAAATACTATGACGTCATGTTCTCGATAACTGCCCCTCGGTCCCACTGTTACCGTGAACCACTGTGGGAATCCGCGACTGCGGAGGAATGCTTGCAAGCGTGCGTCGACAATTCCATCCTTCTCCGCTTTGAACATACATTCGGCAGGAGGCATCGGATCACCACTTCTGCCGGGAAAACGCGACTGCGTTGTGAAATTACCTGTCCATCGAGACTTCACATCAGTGTTGCCTTCGACGACTGGCACAGTACTGCCTCTGACCGCCAAGGTAGGTTGGTTCTGGCTCCCAGTCTCGTTGTGATGAAACGGAGACTGATCGAAATTCAGAAGCAGGGGATCGTATCCAAACACCAACAAGATGAATTGTCGAATACGGAACAAGTTGACCCAAAATATTTCCATGCGCTCCTTGACAACATCTCTGGGAACTGCGTACTTTCTGTTCGCATTTCGCATGGCTAAGCCGTACTCCTCCTGCCATCGATTGAACCAGGCCGCATCAGCCGTGAAAGATACAACACGAGCGCCGCTCAGCAAGCAGGCGTGGGTATAGTCTTGGATGAGCTGTTGCAATTTGAGCCTTAGCAGTGAACGGGGAAATCGGGCCAAGTGCTTAATCCCGCGACTGCGGTTCTCTGCAAATCACCTGCTCCCAATTGACTGCATAACGGATGCCAGAAAACCATTCGTAGAGCGCTTGTCGAACGCAGTGTGCCTTGTGAGGCGCACCAGCGCCATGTCCCCTTCGCCTGGCAATGTCTGCAACTGGTGCTCTGCTCTTGAGCATTGTCATTGGTTTCCGAACTTGCAGGCATGCTTCGTCCGCGACTGCGG
>JAPKCZ010000454.1 GCA_028822745.1 Kiritimatiellia bacterium
CTTTCGCGGACGAAGATCTCGGGCGATGCATTGATGCAGGCAAGGAACCTGAGCAAGCTCAAGACGATCAGGCTGCGCGAGACGGACATCAAAGACGCCGAGCTATTCAACCTGGCCAACTGCAAATCGCTGGTGACCGTCGACCTTGCTGAGACGAAGGTCAGAGGCACGTCGCTTTCCGTTCTGGCGGCACTGCCCGGGCTGCGAGTCCTGAACCTGTCGGGATGCCCGCTGGTGGACACGTTCGAAATCGACACGCTCACCCAGCTCCACGAGCTGGAGCTCAATGCCACGGGGATCGGCAGCAATGGCCTGGCACGGGTAGCGGCGTTGACGAAGCTGAAGGTTCTCGGGCTGAGTTATACCAAGATAGCGGACGAGGCATTGGCACAGCTCAAGACGCTGTCGGCGCTCGAAACGTTACACCTGAAAGGGACGCCCGTCACGGACGCCGGCATGAAGCACCTCGAGGCATTGGCGGCGCTTAAACATCTGTACCTGGGTTCCACCAAGGTATCGGCGGAGGCGAAGAAGGCCTTGACCGCGAGCCTACCCGGTCTAACGCTGCACGATTAATAACATCGAGGGGCGTCCCGACGGATTTACATTCGGAGGAGAGCCGCGCGGGTCGGGACGACCCTCTTTATACCCACATCTTTTCTGGGGTTCAAATTTGGAGTGCGGTGGCAGAGCGTAGCGGCGACACCGCTTTTCTTCAGGGGCTGTGTTGAACGAATATGTGCTTTCACGCGAAACGTGGGTGAAGATGCGGTCGTGGTTCTTGGGCTCTGCAAAAGCGGTGTCGACGTCCTACGCTCGCAAGCTCGTTTCGGACTCTGCCACCGCACTCCACATTTTCCACCAAGGTTAGCGCGCTCAACTGTCCATCAGCGGGTTACAGCAAAAGGCCGTTCTCCCCTGTTTTTCAAAGCTCTGATCCCCATCCTGCGATTTCCTTGCGCCTCGTCATTTTTCCGTCAGTTCAATCTCGTTTCTCATCGTGTTCCTATTATCCGGCATTATGCACAAATGTTCTGCTTATGTCCTCGTCGATGAATCGATCAAGCCAAAGCACTGCTTGACGACTTCGTAGGCGAGTTTGGGGCGCCGATGCTCGTCAACGATGCCCTTGTTGTTCATGGTGCGAGGCCGTCGCATGGACCAGGCGTCGTCTACGCGGACGTCGCAGAACTGCCAGATAAAGAGGCCACCCACACGGGGGTGCGCCTGATAGGTCTCCAACAGTTCCGCCAGAATGTCAGCCTGACGCTCTTCAGACCATTTGCCGCGGCGAATCGGATCATGGAATCCGGGAATTGCCCCCGCACCGAACTCACTGACGATGAGCGGCTTTCCAGCCATACCGACGGGGTCCATTCGACCAATCAATGCATCCAAGTCGTCCTTGGGGTGCATATCGGAATACCAGCGGGAGTAGATGTTCCATCCGCAGATGTCGATCATGCCCTGACAGAGATCCTTGGCATGCCGACAGGAGGCAAACGTGATGGGGCGGGAGCTGTCGAGCACCCGTAGCTGATCGATCTGCTCCTGATACATGGCGGCCCCTTCCTCAGTGCCACTTTCGCACTCATTGAGCAGGCCCCACATGACGATGGAGGGGTGGTTGAAATGCTCGCGCACCATCTCTTCGTTGCAGCTCTCACACTGATCGTGAAAACGGGGGTGACGCATCTGTTCGATGGCGAAACCTCGAGCGTGGTTCTCCTCCCAGACCACGAAGCCCATCTCGTCACATAGGTCGAGAAAGCGTTCATCATTGGGATAATGACAGGTGCGCACGGCGTTGCAGTTCATCTCACGGAATAGACGCAAGTCCTGCCGCATCACCTCAACAGGGATGGCGCAACCGAAGTCAGGATGATCCTCGTGTCGATTGAAGCCAACCATGAAGAGAGGCTTCCCATTGAGTAGAACCGCTTCGCCGTCGGTCGTAACGGTACGGAACCCAACGCGGTCGATCCAGTCGTCGACCACCGCATCATCGTCAGTAAGCGAAGCCATGAGCGGGTAGAGCTGCGGCGTTTCAGGGGACCAAGGGGTGACAGACGGGGGCATCAGCTGCAGCGGTATCACCGTATCGCCTTGGCCGCAGACGACCTGTTTCGCCTCAACCGTGGTCCCTGCCAGCTGAAGGGTAAGATCAACCGTTGCCGTGTCTGCCAGATTGCGGACCACCGCCACCAGCTCAGCTTGCCATTGCCCTTGCGATTCGGTCGTGGTCACGTGCACATGACGGATAAAGAGAGGACGCTGCAGGAACTGGATTTCAACGGGGCGGCTGACGCCTCCGTAGTTGTAGTAGTCGTTTGGAACGTGCAGCGCGGAAATATCGCCATGTTCATTGCTGATACACAGGAGAAGTTCATGCGTGCCTTCGGCCAGCTCGGGCAGCTCGACCGCAAATGGCGTGAAGGCGTTGTGATGGTGCCCCACCTCGACGCCATCGAGATAGACCGTCACCGTATGGCTGACGCCCTTGAAGACGAGCCGGGCCGGGCCTGACTTGGACGCGACGAACGCGGTACGGGCCAGTGCCTGACCGCGGTAGTTGACGCGCGACGGCAACATCTCCCAAACGCCGGGCACGGGCACGCGTTCGACATCGCCAGAATCCCACTGGTCGGCCGCAATTTTGGTTCCTGTCGCAGGGAACGCATACTCCCACTCGCCATTGAGGCTGGTGCAGTGACGCATCCGGTGTTGGTCAAACAATCTTGTCATGGATCAGTCCCTCGTTGTTGCCAGTCAGAATCGTTCAGACTGGGTCGTGTTTGTGGCGGCGGGTCCGAGCACCTACTCATACCGATACGGCTTAACCCTCTTCATCCAACGCTGGACGTGTTCGTTCTTGTTCTCG
>JAPKCZ010000024.1 GCA_028822745.1 Kiritimatiellia bacterium
GTATTAATCATGATATTTGCGTGCTTTCAGCCTTAGACGTCTGCGTTTGACGTCCCGGGCTTGCCTGCCCGAATAATTTCAACGAACGAACGCGCATCCAGCGCGGCACCGCCAATGAGTCCACCATCAATATCCGGTTGGGCGAATAGTTCTGCCGCATTACCCGGCTTCATACTGCCTCCGTACTGAATGCGTAGCGACGCGGCCGTCGCATCATCATACAGCGACGCAACGGTCTCACGAATAAACGCGTGCACACCTTGCGCTTGTTCAGGGCTTGCCGTCAAGCCGGTTCCAATCGCCCAAACAGGCTCATAAGCAACAATCAGCTCGCAGGTTCCGTCCAGAACAACACCTTCCAGTCCGCCAACGAGCTGGCGGCGAATGACGTTTTCGGTTTCATCGGACTCGCGCTCTTCAAGGGTTTCGCCGACGCAAAGAATCGGAACAAGGCGCGCAGCCAGTGCTGCTTTGACCTTTAAATTCACGGTTTCATCGGTTTCGTGGAAGTATTGACGACGTTCACTGTGCCCAATAATAACAAAGTGGCAGTAAAGATCACGCAACATGGCGGCGGAAATTTCACCGGTGTAAGCCCCGGAGGCTTCCCAGTGCATGTTCTGGCCGCCCAGCTTGATGTGCGAATCTTCAACGGCCTCACCGACTGCTTTAATCGCGGTGAACGTCGGGCAGAGCACAACGTCGACATCGAGAAAATCGGCCAATTCGCGGCAAACACTCGTCGCCAGATCAACACCATCAGCGACGGAGTTGTTCATTTTCCAGTTTCCTGCGACGATCTTCTTGCGATGTTTTTTCAAGCGTGTTTCGGTTCCCATGATGTTGCCTTCATTTTTCGCGGATTCGCGCGTGATGCTTTATCGATCGCTAAGTGCGACCACGCCTGGCAAGGCTTTGCCTTCCAGGAACTCCAGGCTCGCACCGCCGCCGGTGCTAAGATGTGAAAAGTGATCCGACAGCCCGCTCTTATTGATGGCGCTGATGCTGTCGCCGCCGCCAACAATGCTGACACAGTCGGTTTCCGCAATGGCCTTCGCGATCGACATGGTGCCGGCTGCAAACGGAGCCATTTCAAAACAGCCCAGCGGGCCATTCCAAAGAACGGTCTTGGCTTTGCGCAATTCTTCACCGAACAAGGCAATGGATTTAGGCCCGATATCCAAGCCCTCCCAGCCGTCAGGAATATTTTCGCGATCGACGATCTGCGTGTTAGCCGTTTCGCTGAATCCGTCAGCGACGACATGATCCAAAGGCATCAACAGTTTGGCACGCGACGTTTCGAAGCGTTTCAAAATTTCGCCAGCCAGTTCGACGCGATCCTCTTCGAGCAAGGAATCACCGATGTTCAAGCCCATGGCTTTGTACATCGTATAGACGAGACCGCCACCCACGATGACCGTGTCGACTTTGTCGATCAGGTTCAAAATGACATCGATTTTGCCGCTGATCTTAGCACCGCCAAGAATGGCCACAAACGGGCGCTCAGGCGCTTCGATCGCTTTGCCGAGATATTGAATTTCTTTCTCAAGCAAGAATCCGGATACCGACTCTTGCATGAACTCGGTGACGCCCGCCATGGATGCATGCGCACGGTGCGCCGTACCAAAAGCATCATCAACGTACACATCACCCAGACGTGCCAGCTGTTCAGAAAAAGTACGCTGACGCGCCTTCATGTCGGCTTTGGCTGCGGCAATGTCATCGGCAGATGCATCGTCGGTAACGCTGGCTTTGCCCTCTTCTTCTGCGTGAAAACGCAGATTCTCGAGCAACAACACCTCGCCGGCCTGCAATTGCTGAGCCTGTGCTTCAACCTCTGCGCCCACACAATCATCGGCGAACGTAATGGGCTTGCCGAGCAGCTCGGACAAACGCGCGGCAACTGGGGCTAAGGTGAACTCAGGGTTCACCTTGCCTTTTGGCCGCCCCAGGTGACTCATGAGGACTAGGCTAGCACCGTGATCAAGGATATGCTTAATCGTTGGCAGGGCAGCGCGGATACGCGTGTCATCGCTGACAGCGCCCCCCTCGAGCGGCACATTAAAGTCCGCCCGCATGAGAACGCGCTTACCTGCTACATCAATATCAACAAGGCTTTTCTTGTTCACGGTGTGCTGGGCTCCTGTTCGTCGTTGGGGACTTAGGCGTCGACCGAAGCCATGTGAGCGGCCAAATCGAGAACCTTGTTGGAGTAACCCCACTCATTGTCGTACCACGCCACGAGCTTCACAAAGTTGTCGTTCAACGCAATGCCGGCACCGGCATCAAAGATGCTCGTACAGGTTTCACCGATGAAGTCGTTCGAGACGACTTCATCTTCCGTGTAGGCCAGAATGCCCTTCAACTCGCCTTCTGAGGCGGCTTTGATGACCGCTTTGATCTGGTCATAAGACGCGCCTTTGTCCAGACGGCAGGTCAGGTCGACAACCGACACGTCCAACGTAGGAATACGGAATGCCATACCAGTCAATTTTCCATTGAGGTCCGGAATCACTTTGCCAACCGCTTTAGCGGCGCCCGTGCTGGACGGAATGATGTTGGCAGAAGCCGCGCGGCCACCACGCCAATCCTTACCGGAAGGAGAATCAGCAACCTTCTGGGTCGCCGTCATCGCGTGAACCGTGGTCATCAGACCTTCAACGATGCCGAAGTTGTCGTGGATGACTTTGGCCAACGGAGCCAGGCAGTTCGTGGTGCAGGAGGCGTTTGACACGTACTGCATGTCGGCGGTGTATTCTTGATGATTGACGCCCATGACAAACATTGGCGTGTCGTCTTTTGACGGAGCGGACATGATGACCTTCTTGCCACCGCCCTTGATGTGACCTTCAGCCGTTTCCTTGGTCAGGAAGACACCTGTCGATTCGACAATGTAATCCGCACCAGCCTCGCCCCACTTGATATCAGCAGGATTGCGCTCACCGAAAACGGCAATTTCACGGCCATTGACAACAAATTTTCCATTATCACCGGACACGTCACCCTTGAAACGACCATGGACACTGTCGTACTTCAACAGGTACTCCATATAGGCGGGATCCAAGAAGGGATCATTGACTGCTACGACTTCGATATCTTCACGTGCTTCTGCAGCACGGAAAACCAAACGACCAATACGACCAAAACCATTAATTCCAACTTTGATGGACATGTTACTTCCTTCTTTCTTAATTGGGGCGATCAACAACACGTCGACGCCTCAGAATCTGCAAAAATGAAACGCTAAAAGTAGTGGAAACGGCCAGCCAAGTCAACACGCCACTGTCTAAACCGGCATAATCGACCGAAAAACCCGCCTTTTACGCCCTTTTGGTCTATTTCTTACCATCTTCTAGCCGATCACACATGCGGTTCTTGATTGGCACGGCGATTCCATACAACATACGGCCTATGACTGAAACCACAGAAAAAAGACCGTCGCTTCATATTCCCCTGCTGATTTCTGCCTATTCGGGCTTTTGTATCATGATGGTTGAGCTCGTCGCCAGCCGCATGATCGCCGTCTATATTGGCGCATCTCTCTATACGTGGACAGCCGTTATCGGCGTCATTTTTGCAGGCATGACCCTGGGTAACTATGTCGGCGGACGCCTATCAGACCGCGTCCGCCCCACCCTGTTGCTCGGAACGCTTTTTGGTGCATCCGCGTTGGCCTGTTTCCTGATTGAACCTGCCATTCATTTGGCGGGTTCTCTGACGCAGGACCTATCGCAGCCCGGCTGGGAATGGAACACGCGCACCATTGTTGTGGTTTTTTTGCCATTTTTCCTGCCAGGCGCCGCCCTAGGCACCATCAGCCCAGCCGTCGCACGCTGGGCACTGGCGCAGGGCCATGCCACCGGCAGAACGGTCGGGGCCGTCTATTCCGCCAACGTGGTCGGGTCCATCGTTGGTACCTTCGTGACCGGATTCTTTCTGGTCGATACGCTGCGCAGTCAGGTCATCGTCATGATCGCCACGGTCGGCTTGCTACTGGCCGGCCTCGTTTTCGGCGTGAACGCCGTGCGGCGTCGACGTTCGGAAACCACGACACCGCTTGACGCTGCAGCGCCAAAGCCAGAAGGCGAAGCCTCCACCAGCCTCGTGCTCCCATGCATGCTTGTCTTCACGAGCGGGTTCTGCGTCATGCTGATTGAATTATGCGCCAGCCGCATGGCCGTCGCCCAGATTGGCCACTCTATTTACACCTGGACCGCTGTGCTAGGCGTCATCCTAGCAGGCCTCAGCGTCGGCAACATCATCGGCGGGCGACTCGCGGACCGCCACAGCCCACGCATGCTTGTCGGCGGTCTGTATCTCTTTGCCTCGTTCTTCTGCATGCTCATTTTACAAACGCACTATCTCGTTAACGAAGCCACCGCAGGCTGGATGGGGCTACCCATTCCCTGGTTTATGCGTGTCCTAATTGTCGTTGCTGGCGCCTTCTTCCTACCCGCCATGGCACTAGGCACATTAACACCTGCCGTGGTCAAATGGTCCCTCGACGCCGGACGCGCGTCAGGCCGAACCCTCGGCATCGTCTACGCATGGAATAACATCGGCAGCATTCTCGGCACCTTCGCTACCGGCTTCATCTTGATCACGCTCTTTTATGTCAGCCGTTTGGTTGCGGCCACATCGATTCTGATGGCCGTCATCGCCGTGATCTTCCTCGCGAAAAGCGCGCACACCACCTTACGCCGTGCCGCTTGGGCATGGCTGGCACTTGCGCTGCTAATGGGCACCTTCACGATGATGCCACGCGCCACCTTCCAGCGCATTGTGCTGGCCGGACACGCCGACGCAGATGCCGCGACGCGCCAGCGCGTTGCCCATCAGGCCGCCCGCTACGCCGGCCGGGGGCTGGAATTTCCGTCGTCGGAAGCTGTCGTCAACGCAGACGGGTTTTTCTATTATGACGAATCATCCTATTTCAACATCCGCGTCGTCGGCATCCTCGAGGACTCGCGTGGGCCAGGCGACGGGAAGGCACCGCGCCATCTGCGGCGCCTCGATCTAGACGCCGTCGTGCATGGTTACGTCGACATCGAAGACCCGCTCTATTTGCACTACGCCTATGAGCACATTTACTCACACATCGGAAACCGCGTCTTGCAGCGCCATGAAGCCGCCGGCCAGCCCTTACGCACATTGTTCATTGGCGGCGGCGCTTACACCTACCCCCGCTACCAGAAGACCATCTTCCCCAACGTGCAGTGCGACATCTCCGAAATCGACCCCAAGGTCACGGTCGCCGTCAACGACGCCATGGGTCTGGCCGATTTTCCGGGCGACTTCAACATCGTTCATTCCGACGCCCGCCAGTTTATCATGCAATCCGAACGCGACGCACAGTACGACATTATTTACGGCGATGCCTTTAGCAGCCTGAGCGTCCCCTCCCATCTGACCACACGCACCTTCACGCACGATGTCGCACGCCTGCTCAAGCCGGACGGGCTTTACATGATCAACATGATCGACTCCTGGCGGGCGGCACGTTTTTTGAGTGCCTTCGTGAACACGCTGGACGAGGTCTTCGCACACGTGCACGTTTTCAGCACCCTGGAAGGCCCACTCGATGACGAGCGCGCAACGTTTGTCCTCCTAGCCTCGAAGTCAGAGGTTGACCTAGACGCGCTGGGCACACGTACGAATGACTTCCAAGGCATCACGGGACGACCGCTCAACGCCGAACTCAGGCGCCAGCTGGGACAACGCGGCTTAAAGCCGCTCCAGAAGCGCGAGCTCACCCCTGACGAGGCAACTGGAGGCGCCATCGACCTCCCACGCGGCTGGCATGATCTACGCGTCGAAGCCACGTACATTCCCGACGCGAACAGCTACACCATCGAGCACACACAGTTTCTCCGAATTCAACTCGGCGCCGCGCCGCAACAGCCCTTCACCGTGCAGGCGCAACTAAACGTATCTCCCCCAGGCGTGACCTACATCGGTGACGGCACGACGCGCACCTTCCCGCTACCGCCATATAGTGTCGACCTGACAGCACAAGGCGACCACCCACCCATGCAGTTTCACACGGTCGGCCAAAGCGCCCTCACCTTCCCTGAAGCGCCCGCATCCGGCTCGATTATTTCCATCGCGCTGGCCGCGCCCGATGATCGCTTAGCGCTGAAAGTCGAAAATGCCCGCACCCAATACGAGCTCGCCCCATACCGCATCACCATGCAGCGCACCGATGTGCTTGAACCGGACGGCATTTCCAAAGGCGCAACACAATTACCGGCCCTGAGCACGCTGCCCGCCAACACCAAAACCGTCACCTTGCGCACTTGGTCAGACAAGAAAATCATCCTCACGGACGACCATTGTCCCGTCGACAAGATGCTCTCCGATGTTGTCTCCCAGCGCGCGGGCTGACCCCGCTAACCTAACCCTTCCCGTCAACCGACGCGAAGGCAGACGTCAACCTTGCTATTTACGCGGCGATGCCCATATGATGGCGCTGACAAGCAACGTCATTCTCGAAGTTACAAGGAGATAAATCATGTTGAAGTCAGAACTATTGAAACGCACCCCGCTACGGATCCTCGACGAAAGCACACACGGCGGCCTCACGGATGGCGACGTGGGCGTTTTGGTCGCACCAAAAGGAACAGGAAAAAATGCCTGCCTGGTCCACATCGCGACGATTCGATTGCTCGAAGGCAAACATGTCGTGCACTTGTCGTTTTCCGAAAACACGTCGCACATCGTCTCGTGGTACGAAACCATTTTTGACGCGGTCGCTCGGCGCCACGACCTCGAGAACGCCAGCGAAATCCATGACGAAACGGTCAAGAACCGCATCATCGTCAAATTCCGCCAGCACGACAATCCCGTCCAGCGCCTGGAAAAGAGCCTCGAACTCCTCGAACAGAGCGCACACTTCCACGCGGATCGCCTGATCGTTGACGGTTTCGACTTCACCCATGAATCGGTCGACGAGCTTAAAGAACTACGTCGCTTCGCGAAAGCGGCCGGCTATTGCATCTGGATGAGCGCGTCGATGGATCTAGGGCAAGGCGACAACCCGGTCCCCGCTGCACTTGAACCTTTCATCGACGAAATTGCGGTCATGATCGGGCTTGAACACGTGGACGATCATGTGCAACTGCGTTTGATCAAAGATCGCGACACGAGCGATCTCGCGGATATGCATCTGGCACTTGACCCAGACACCTTGCTCATCACCGAAGATACCGTCGTCGTCTGAGCAGCTATCGGGTATAAATACGGACTACTTTGCAGCCTTGGTCTGCCATTCAGGTTGTGGCAGCGCCTTGGTCTCGCACTTCAGGTCACCGGCGGCGAACTGAATTCCGTTGAGCCATAGCTGAAGGATCTTTGCATCCCAGCACACAGAGTTGTTGTGACCGAACGCCGAGACGAAGACTTTTCCTTTACCGTAATCACGCACCCAGGCTAGCGCGTGATCATTGTCCGCACGCTGCCCCTTGCCCTTCGGCGAAACACGCGTATCAATGGTGGCCAGGACACGCAGATTCTTACGATCGTACTGCTTGTATTTATAGAGTTCGTCGCGGATCGAATAAGGTTCGCTGCCAAAATGATCCGTACAGCAATGCCCGGGATCGTCGATGCTGACCCCCCATGTGCCACCGGAACCCCAAGGGTGGCCATCAAAAACACCGCCGACCATTTCCGTGTACTCTTTCCATTCAGGGAAACCCGCATCGGTTGCGGCATGAATGGCAACGAAACCACCGCCGCCCTTGACGTAATCCAGCAGCGCAGCGCGTTGCTCAGGAGTCGTAAATGCCTTCTGGACCTTGGTCGTGTTGTTAAAGATCACCAAATCGTAGGCTTTGAGTTTATCGGGATTCAGATCAGCCACATCGCCGGTCAAGTCGACCGTGAACGTGCCCGTTTTTTCGCCCATGATTTCCAGGCAGCGGTTAATCGTCGGGATGGAGCCGTGCACGAATCCAGATGCTTTGTGATAGACCAACGCCTTATACGGCGTCTTCACCTTGACTTTGGGCGTCAATTCCATGGCCGCCGTGATCTTGGCTTCATCAGCGAAGGACGACGTGACCACCATGCAACCCACCATCATCATCACTACCGATTTCAACATGCGACTACTCCTCAGTGCTTTTCATTAAAGACTCGTGTTTGCAAGTGTGGCGCTCAACGCCATTTTGATCCAAATTCAATACGCCGAACATTCCATCCCAAAACCGCTCCAAAAAGCAATGCTTATGTTGACACGCAGCTTCTTTTGAGAAGCACCCGACCCCTCAAGGACGACGACCCTGCGCGTTCGACGCCTTGAATGACTGATGCCCTGTCGAGCCTTTGCCCAACACGGCATGGTATTCGGCAGGCAGTGCGGCGCGGTGCGTGGCGATGACGTCGGCGTAGCCAGGATTCGTGATCACGTTTCGCCATTCGTTTGGATCATCGTCGTGATCATAGAACTCTTCGGAACCATCATGGTATCGAATGAAGCGATAGCGTTCGGACACGATAGCCACGTTGCCCGGACCGAAACTCGTTCGCGCAAAATGAGGCCAATCGGCATCGACATCGCGCAACAAGGACACGAGCGAACGTCCTTCGTGCTTTGGATCCACGGCGTGCCCTGTTAGCGCAAGCAGCGTCGGATAGATATCCAACAACTGCACCGGCTTGCGGCAAACCTTCCCGCGCGACAACCCGGGACCGGCGATAATAAGCGGCGTGCGTGTTCCATCGCCCCAAAGGCTACGCTTGGCGTGCCGTTCTTTTTCGCCGATGTGGAACCCATGATCCGACATGAGCACGACGTACGTATTATCGCGATGCGGACTTTCATCAAGCGCGCGCACGAGCTTGCCGACCTGATCATCCACGAAACTCACACAGGCCAAATACGATTGCACCATAAGTTTCCATTGATCGTTGGCGAGCACCCAGTCATGCGTGGGCGCGACATGTTTCAAGCGCGTGATCGCGATGCCGTACGAGGAAACATCATCCAAGTCCCCCGTCGCCACAGCGGGAAGCTGGACGGTATCCAAGGGATACAGATCAAACCACTTTTGGGGCGCATATTGCGGGACATGCGGTCGGTAAAAACCGAGCCCGAGCAGAAAGGGTTTTTTACGTGTGCTTGCCAAGGCCTGAACGCCCCATGCCGCGATCTTGGCATCCGCCATGTCGGCATCGCACTCCGGATAAGCGCCCCAGTCCCACAGCGGATGTCCCGGATAAGGCGATATCTTCTTTTCGGGTCGCGGCCCGAATCCGCCGAATCCGCCAGCCCAGTTTGGCCAATACTTGGCACTCTGCTGGCCGTGAAACAACTTTCCCGCGCCGGCAACATAATAGCCCTCGGTTTCAAAACGTTTCGGAAGGAAAACGCTCTCACGCATAGCGGGCGACGCCATTGGGTCAGGATTCAAAAAATAGACCCCAGATGTTTCCGGGTAAAGCGAGGCCATCATGCTTGCACGCGAAGGATTGCAGACGGGCGACTGACAGTGGGCATTCGCGAACAATACACCCCGCGCCGCCAAGGCATCGATGTTCGGCGTCTGCACCTGGGGGTGCCCATCCAAACAGCCAACCCAATCGTTTAGATCGTCCACCGAAATCAAGAGGACGTTAGGCTTGTCGGCGCCATAGGCCGCGACACAGCCAATGACGCCATGCATCAACAACAGACAAAGAAACGTCGCCAGACCGTGTTTTATATAATGATTCCCTTTTGGCATTGCCGTGCTCAGACACTGTCGCGGATGTGGACCCAGGTGTGGACATGCGGCTTACCGCGGAAGTACCAAACCATAGTCGGGCCTTCGACTTGCCACACATCCCACACCTTGTCGTCGCCAATGTCCTCGTCCTTATAGAACGACATGTGCAACTTATCGAATCCGCTCTTCTCGATGCAGGCCATAGCCTCGTCCACGTCGACCTTGCGAAACGGCGCCAAGAGATCCGACATCACCTGGCGTGCCAGATCTTTTTGGTCATGCGTCAAGGCTTCAACCGGCATGCCCGCGAGGCCATCTGCGCTTCCTGGCAGAGCGATCGTTTTCATGCCATGCTCACCACGCGAGCGCCCCAGCAAAGCCATATCGCGCTGTTTGCCATCCAAGGCTTGGAAGAGGGCGTTAGCACGCTTGGCCTGAAACCAGTAGGCGTTGCCTGGGTGATCCGCTTCTTCGTGAAACCCTTCAGCGGCGTGTCCATAGAAGATGGGTCCGCCGAATGCGGCCCCTTTTACGGAATCGCCATCGCAGCGGCGCGTGCAATGGCGCCCGGTCAACACAAACTCAAACGCACCGCTTCCAGGCTCACCAAAAAGCCCCACAGAGCATGCCCCGAATCCGTTGCGGCCGCTATCGTGCACGACCTGATCGTAAACCGTTTCAGCATAGGCCTCGCTGTGGAGATTCATAAAGATGTCCTTCACCATCGCCTGCTGATCCTTCGTAAAGAACTGCCCCAGCCGCGGTTTGGTGATATGCCAGTTGTTGTCGACCTTTAAACGCAAAGGATGGTCAAAGGGGAAACAGACAGCGGCACGCTGCTCATTGCTCAGCGTTCCATACAGGGAGGCGACCAGCGTCTCAGAGACAGGCTGTTTCACCGCCCCTTGCGCGAGTGTCGTCAGCGGCGCAGTCAAGGCCGCCGAGGCCGCGAAGGCCGAACCGGTTCGAAGAAAATCCCGGCGACTATGGGGGTCGCTAGAGAACCCGGGCATCTCTGTTTCATTATTGTGAGTCATGCATCATTTCCTTTTCGGGTGAACAAACAACAGACACGTCGACTTGAATAAGCGTTGCAAATAGCGCTCCCGATGACCAGAACGAAGACGGCGCAGCGTGTGATTGATATGCGCTTCAAAAGAACTTTCTATGTGTCGATCAGGAAAACTGGGGCAAGTTACCGGATCTGAGTCATTCCGCGTAGGTCTTCGGCATCCCCTTTAATCGACTCCAGCAAGGCCTTGAGTTCGGCGACCTTCTCGGGATGTGTCTCGGCGAGGTTGGTGGTTTCGCCAATGTCGGCCTCCAAGTCGTAGAGCTCTTCAACCTCAGCGCGCGTTTTGTCACGGGCATAGCCATACATGCAATGGCGGGGTTTCGAATATTTCCATTTTCCCTGACGCATGGCGTGGACGTAATAAAAATTGTCGCGCGCGCCTTGTGGGCGTTTGCCAAGCAAGAGCTCCGTTTGATCGAGCACATCGAGCAGGCGTCCTGTTTCGTGATCAAACTCTTCGACCACATCGCCGTAGAGACTGCCTGCGGATTTGCCCTTAAACGCCTCTGATGCACCGATGACCTCATGCATCATCGTGTGGGACAGGTAGAGCAGAAAGGGTTTGTCGGCTGTGCGTCGGTTTTTCAGATAGTCGATGGCCTTTTCTGTATACAGGCGAGTCAGGCTGCCCATGTCGTCAGTACTTCCGGCCGCCGTGTTGTTTTCATGGAAAGCGACGCGTCCGCTATCGTTGGCGCCCAATGTGCCAAAATAATAATCAAATCCTTGCGCATTGGGCATGCGGGGAATGATGGCTTTGCGGCTAGAAACGTCCCACTTTCCGATACAGGCGGTTTGATACCCAACCTTTTGGAGCTTTTCGGCCAGTGTGATTTCACTCGCAGGCATCTGCCAACCCATGCTTCGGATCGGATAGCGACCGGTCAACAGAGCAGATCGCGACGGCCCACAGACGTGTTGTGCGTAAAAGCTGGTGAAACGGGTGCCTTCTTGAGCCAACTGGTCCAATCTTGGGGTTTTATGCTTCGTGTTGCCGTAGCAGGCGAGGTCGGCATAGCCCTGATCGTCAGTAAATACGATCAAGATATTCGGCCGGTGTGACACTTCCACCTCTGCTGCAACGGCTTGCACCGAAACAGCGCGCCCGAAAGCCACAAACAGCACCATACAAAACCAGCTCATTATTTTCAGCGTCATACGTTTCTCCGTTGGCCTAAATCGACTGGAAATATCGTTGTTTTCAATACTTTCAAAAAGTAGCGCACCAGGCCAAAAAAAACAAAGCCCTCACACACGCCTTATATTGACTTTGCCTACTCGCGCGGATATAATGTTCCTTGTTGGTGATGAGCACAGGGCGACCGAGGCTCCTCAACCACCACAAGACATTTTGAAGGCACTGCATCAGGTCAATTTGATGTATGTTGAGATGTTCACAGCACCAGAGAGCATCTGACGCAACCTCGTTGCTTGTGTGATTGGTCCTTTACGACCGACGCATGGCAGAAAATTCGCTAACGAGGTAGAGATGTAGGGCCTTTAGCACTGGGAAGCAGGTGTTCGACATGCCCTCCCTTTTTCTGCCTCCGTCAGACCGTACGTAGCCCTTTCCACACAAGCTGTTTCGTTCGTAGAACGTTGATTACGTGTAGAGTGAAAGGATAACTCATGAAGACCAAAAACCTGACGATTGCCGTCGTTGTTGCCGCCCTGTCCATTGTGCCGTCCGTTTGGGCTGGTTCCGGAATTTATGGATCTTTTGTCACTATCGACGAAGCGGGCCAAACCTACTTCGACATCGATTCCGCGACGGGAAATCCCGACTTCGGCGGACACGCGTTCGGCACGAAGACTTGGGGAACCGACACACTCGATATTGAGGGTGGCGAAATCCAGACATTCAAGAACAGTGGGAGCAACGTCACCGGTGCCGAAGTTCGGTATCGTGTCTACAGAAGCGGCGACACTCCGGGAGGATTCTCCAACATCAATCTCCCCTACGACTCGGAGCTGGGCGGTGGAAACCAAAAATGGGACGTGACGTCGGCCAACACCTCATTGATGAATGTGCAGTTTATCAACCGCGCCACCTACACGGCCGAGGTATTCGGTGTAGCGTTTTCGTCCGACGGCGACCACTTCGCCAACAATGGCGGCGCCAACCGTAAAGCCACCTTCGTACCAGCGGGGGCACGCGAAGAACACACCATTGCCGCCGGCAGCACTGACCAATCAAGCATTGGCGATATTTCGGGCGGCATGGACGCCTCGGGCGATCTCGTCAAAAAAGGCGCAGGAGAACTGATCCTGGATGTCGCCAACCCCGACTTCGACTCCGACGCCTATATCGACGCTGGCACCCTCTCCGTCGAACATGCCAACGGCTGGCAGAGCGCCGGCACCGTCAACATCGGTGCGGTCGCAGGTGCGGACGACGCCACGTTTTCTATCGCCGACACAGATGGCGGCTACACGTTTAGCGATGCCGTCATCACGCGCACCGGCTCCGGCGCACGTACGGTCGGCGCCATCA
>JAPKCZ010000455.1 GCA_028822745.1 Kiritimatiellia bacterium
TTGCCGTCGCAGACTCGAAAACACGCGAACGTGATATGTCAACTAGGCTTGATTCGACCTCGCCAAGTGTTGATAGGGGTGGAGTAGGAAATATTTTAAAGAAGACAGGTGCCGGTGTTTGGCGCGTTCATTTTATGAATGCTGAAGTAAAGTACGTGCCTAGTAGGCGGACAACGAGAACGGTCGCCGTCTTCATTCCAACAGGGCCATGTAGAAAGCGTTTGTGTGGCCTTGGGGTTGGAGCTTAGCCCAATGCTTCTCGTTTCCTAGTGTTTGGGAACAGGGAAAACGACTGCACTCCCAATGTCGGAACGACGTCAATGACACCAATGAATATAGGGGAATTTAGAGAGACACGTTAGCCGTTACCGTTAGCACTTTCGGTGTGGGTGTGCGTGCTTGAAGGGGTAAAGGCCTAGAGGGGGTTGCAAAGGATGGCACGCCCACGGAGAATCGAACTCCGGTTACCAGGATGAAAACCTGGTGTCCTAACCACTAGACGATGGGCGTATGTGCGTGCGAATTTGGCTTAAAAGGCACAAAAAGTAACATTCGCTCCTCATGAGATCAATACCAAAAAGACCACACGCAGTTTTTTGTCAATTGGGGACGTTTCGCCGTTTCTTCGCCGATTCTCGCAGCGCGATGTGCGGATATCTCGCCAACGTGGCAGGGTGCTTGTCCGAGCGGACAGGGATGTATAGGATGGCCGCATGAAAAATCTCGTTTTTGTTCGTGAATGCGCCAGGGCATGGCGCGTGGCCATACTCGCGGTGTTGGGTTGCCTGATGATCTCTGGTTGCCAAATGGTGCATCCTGTCGATACCTTGGATGTTGACGATCCTAATGTAGAGTATTCCGATTTTCCGTACCACGGCTAGCCGCGGTACCATTGCGAAAGGGTGATGATGGTTAAATCAATCGTGTTCGGTGTTTGTTGTCTCAGTGCGCTGGCGGGGCCAGTCCTTGCCGATTGGACGCATTACCAAGGGCCAACGTATGATGGTATTTCCGCAGAAAAAGGGTTGGCCTGCGCCTCGCTGAAAACGGTTTGGGAAGCGTCCGTTAATATCGGTTTCTCGGGCATCAGTGTGGCCGACGGTCGTGTCTTCACGATGGGCAACAAGGATGATCAAGATGCGGTCTACGCGATGTCCGAGACGACAGGCGAGGTGCTCTGGACGTACACCTATCCCCAAAAGCGTGATCCTAATCTGTACGAAGGTGGACCAAACACGACACCTACGATCGACGGGACGCGCCTGTATACGATGTCTCGCTCCGGTCTGATCCTGTGTTTGGATGTTGCTTCTGGGGATCTTCTATGGAAGGCCTCCGCCAACGACGTCGGCGCGAAAGCGCCGAGCTGGGGATTTTCCGGCGCGCCGACGATCGTCGGCAATTCCGTGCTGCTTAACGTTGGCTCTGCGGGCTTGGCCCTAAACAAGACTACAGGCAAAAAGGTCTGGGGTTCCAAGGCAGGGCCAGCCGGATATGGACCCATTATTCCCTATAAGCAGAAGGGCCAGGCGCTGGGCATGCTTGTGTCCGGTGCGGATGTCGTGTCGGTGGATCTTGCGTCAGGCAAAAAACGCTGGAGCCTGCCGTTCAAGGTCAGCTACAAGGTGAACGCTTCAGCACCACTGATTTTTGGAAACCGCGTTTTTATTTCAGGTGGATATGGCAAGGGTGGGGGCGTCTATGATTTCGAATCTGGCAAGGGCAAGGAGCTCTGGTTCTCGCGTAAACTCAAGACGCAATTCAGCACGGCGATCATCTTGGATGGCCATATTTACGGCGTGGACGGTAATACGAACCAGCGCGCCAAAATGGTTTGCTTGGACCTGAAGGATGGTGCGCTTAAGTGGAAATCACCCTGTGAATTTGGCAGCGTGCGCTATGCGGACGGGAAATTCTTCTTTCTCAATCAAAAGGGCGACTTGATCATCTCAACGATCTCCCCTGAGGGAATGAAGGAGGTCAAACGCAAGCACCTCTTTGACGATAAGTGCTGGACCGCCCCGACGATTGCCAATGGGAAGCTGTTTGCACGCAGTGCCCACGGGTCCATGCTCTGTATTGATTTGAAGTAAGTATGGCGACGTTTACAAGATCTCCCGAGACGGCACGTGAATATGCTGTGTTTCTGCTGGCGGCCTGTGACCACGACAACGCAGGGCCATACGAGAAGCATGTGATGCAGGTGTCGCTCAAGTGGCTGCGCATGATTGGGTCGCCGCGCACGACGCAGATTTCCGTGGATCGCTTATTGGACGAATTTCTGGAGCCACCCCCACCCGATTACGGCATGCACTGGGACACGCTCAAGCGCGAGATCCTGCGTTGGGCCGAAAAGCAGGGCTGGCTTGAACCGGACGACCCGCGCCTTAAATCATGACTGCCGACAGCGGCAAGTCGTCGCATTGCGCTTGTCTTTAAGGCCTTAGCGCGGCATCATGCAGCGCTTATGTGTGGAATATTAGGATATATTGGATTTCGTCCCGCGCAGGACATTTGTCTGCAGGGATTACGACGTTTGGAGTATCGCGGTTATGACTCGGCTGGTATCGCCGTCGTGCATGATGGCGAGATCGACAATCGACGCTCCGTCGGCAAGCTGGATGAATTGGCGGGCCAACTCGAGACGTCGCCCTTGAACGGAACGATCGGCATCGGCCACACGCGCTGGGCCACCCACGGCAAGCCCTCCATCGAAAATTGCCACCCGCACAACGCAACTCAAGGGCGCATCTCGGTTGTACACAACGGCATCATCGAAAATTATCAAGAGATCCGCGCGCAGTTGGAGCGTGACGGCGTCAAATTTACGAGCCAGACCGATACCGAGACGGTCGCCCACTTGATTGAGAAGCA
>JAPKCZ010000456.1 GCA_028822745.1 Kiritimatiellia bacterium
GTTGTGTTGGTTGGCGACCAACTCACGTTCAACCTTACGTACATGGGGCTCAGCGGCGCTGCGACGGCCGCCCACATCCATGGCCCTGCGAATCCTGGTAGCAATGCGGGCGTCTTTCTTAACTTGTCGACCTTCAATGGGGGCAGCTACGGCGCGGACGGCCAAATTTCGGGCACGGCCACGCTCACGCCAGAACAGGTAGGATGGGTGGCGGACGGATTGGTCTACATCAATTTTCATACAGCCGGTTTTCCTGCTGGCGAGATGCGTGGGCATATCGTGTCGCGGCCGACCGGCGTTCCGCTGACGACGGTCCTGAGTGGCGCGGCAGAGCACCCTGCTGTTATTACGGGCGCGGGTGGCTCTGGGGCCTTCAGCCTTGAGGGCGACGAACTGAGCTTCAATATTGATTATAATAATCTGAGTGGTGCGGCGACAGCGGCCCACATTCATGGTCCGGCATCGACGAGTGGCGATGCCAGCGTATTGGTTGATCTGAGTCCGTTCAATTGTGCCGCGGTCGGCACGGCGGGAATGTTTTCGGGCCGCGTGGTCCTGACGGCCGAGCAGCGCAACAACGTGCTCGCCGGATTGACATACGTCAATCTGCATACGGTGGCCAATCCGAGCGGTGAAGTTCGAGGGCAGATCGCGCCCGTCAGTATGTTTGCGGCGTTGACCGGCAACAACCAGCGCAACCCGACCGTGGAGACGCCCGCGGCAGGCTCGGCCACGCTTGCCCTGGTGCGCGATCGCCTCAATCTTGCGGTGAGCTACAAGGATCTGTTCAGCGCGGCCGACGCCGCGCATATCCACGGACCCGCTGGCTTTTTTGGTTCGGGCGGTGTTCTCGTGGCACTGGATGCCTTCAATGGTGGCAGCTTTGGTGTCTCGGGGTCGCTGTCGGGTCCTGTTCCTCTGGGTATTGGCGATTTACTCAACCTGATTGACGGCCAGACGTACATCAACATTCACACCACCAACCATCCGAGCGGCGAAATTCGCGGCCAGATTATGCGGTGACACCTGAATGGCACGCGTTTAAACAGTTTCTGCCTGGATTCTGGGCGGTCTAATTGGCTGTTGAAAAAACGGCTCGACGGAGCTTTTTCTGGGCAGGCTCTGGTCGGCAGGCTAAGGTTCTGAATCGTATGTTTACAACAGAGACGCGACTTTATTAACCCAAGCTTTCAGCCAATTCGGCCTGACACAGACGACGGAGAAAACGGATGCATATTCACAATGTATATTTCTGGTTAAATAATTGCAGCGATGCGGATCGCGCCGGCTTCGAAAAGGGCCTTGCGGCGCTCATGAATATCTCGCAGATCCACTCGGGCTATTGGGGTGTTCCGGCCGGCGTGGACCGAGAGGTTGTGGATGGCAGCTATGATTATTCGTTGTCGCTGATTTTCGCTAACCGTGCCGATCACGATACGTATCAGTCGGATGCAGATCACGATCTGTTTATCGAGCGCCACAAGCATCTCTGGAGCGCTGTCAAGGTGTTCGACACCACCAGCAGATAACGGAATCGGTCTAGGCGTTAGGGCGTTCGTGCTTTCGGAACGTGTGTCGCCGCGACAAACTCAGCGTGAAGGCTACTGATCAAGGTCGTGTACTCTTTGAACGCGGCTGAAGGGACGGCGGCGGCGTGCTGAAGCGAGGGTTAACCGCAAAGGCGCAGAGGAAAGTGGCGGGAGCAGCCGTGCTGGGTTGTCGGATGGGTGGTCAAAGAAATACAGAACGATGAGTGATTTCATGATCAAGCGAGCGGTGTTGGGCATTGTGGGTGCTTTCGTGGTGGTGGCGTTGTTCGTACCGGCCGGGGCCGAGGCTTTGGAGAGCAGGCTCAAGCAGGGCATTTTGGACAAGCCCATGAATTTCAGTGATCCCGCCAAGGATCCAACCAAACCTGCCGTTGGGGGCGTACGCTGGTTCTGGTCGACGCATGCACGGAACTATGAACGCCGAAAAGCGGGCAACATTGATCTGATCTTTCTGGGAGATTCCATCACACAGGGCTGGCCGAGCGATCTGTTCGCGCAGAATTATGGCAACCTCAACGCGGTGAACTTTGGCTGTGGTGGCGATAAAATTCAGCACACGCTGATGCGGCTGGAAGGCGATGACGGCGAAATTCGTGGAACGACGCCCAAAGTCATCGTTTTAATGCTCGGGGTCAACAACATGGCCGACAATTCGGCCGAGGAAATTGCATACGGAACCGCCAACATGGTGAAGCGTCTGTTGCAAGAATGCCCTCAGACAAAGGTCCTACTGATGGGGATTCTGCCGACCCGCGACCGCGACAATGACAAGGTCAAAGCGGTCAATAAGCTCACCGCTACGCTGGAAAACCGAAAGAACGTTCGGTTTCTTGATATTGGATCTACGTTTTACGGCAAAGACCGTAAGGTCAAAGCCGACTTGTTCAAAGACGGTGTCCATTTGAACCGAAATGGATACGTGGTCTGGCAAAACGCCATGGACCCATTGTTGAAGCACTTGATGCGCAGCCGCTAGCCTGATCTATTCACCAAGGTCTACGGCGAATGCATACCTCACGCCATCTCAGGGGCGTATCGGCGCATGCCGACCTCGACGTGCGCCTGCACGCCTTCGGCCGCCATTTGCCAAAGCCAAAGCCGCAGCCGCAGCCAAGGGCAAATAGGGAGGCGTCCTGACTTCGAGTTGTCACTTTCCTAGGCCGTCAAATCGCCACATAAACCAGTAAGCGTTAAGCTTTGGCTGAACCAATGAAGAGAACCACGAATGGACACGAATGAAGATGGGGAACGTCGGGGCCTATGCTCTTCTTGTGCAGGTTCATCATTTCGTGAGCGATCTAAGATAGCCCAAAATCTC
>JAPKCZ010000457.1 GCA_028822745.1 Kiritimatiellia bacterium
GAAGGAAGGTAGCGGCTATTTCCATATGCCCGGCGGCCAAAGCGGCAATCCGCTGTCACCCTACTACCGCAGGGGATATTCCGATTGGGTGACTGGGACTTATAGCAAGCTCATGCCGGAGCAGCCTCAACATACCCTACGACTGGTTCCATAGACGGACGGAACAACGTGGCTGAACCGCCCCGGGAATGTTGATGATTACTTAACCCTATCGCAGAGTCCGGCAGGCCATCTCCCGCAATTGTCAATGTATTGCCACCTGCGTCACAAAGTACACTGGAATCTCTATATACGCACGGTATGGCGGCGTATACCTTTAATGCAGTCCGTGCCAGTCGGCGCGGCGCAATTTCCTGGGGAGAAACATCAATGATCAACTCTTTCCGCCGCAGCCTGTCGGCCGCTACCGTTGCAATGACGCCGTTTCTGCTTACCGCCTGTGGGGATGACGGTCAGAACGGCCAAACCAAATTTGAAATCGTTGTACTAGCGCTGCTCCTGTGCACGATTTCCGTTGCTCACAGCTGGCTGAAAAAGAGCCCGAGCATTCACGAAGTCAGGAGCTAACCGCCAAGTCTCGCGCAGGCGGCGGCATCCGGCCCAAAAGGCATCAAGTTGTCCTGGCTCAGTTGCCACGG
This sequence comes from Kiritimatiellia bacterium, assembly GCA_028822745.1. Classification (GTDB taxonomy): domain Bacteria; phylum Verrucomicrobiota; class Kiritimatiellia; order UBA8416; family JAIOPI01; genus JAPKCZ01. The sequence continues at coordinate 639 of JAPKCZ010000457.1, forward strand.
CACGCGGCATTTCAGGATATCGGATATCTGGTTGGGACTGCGTGATTCCTCGTCCAACGCCCACAATCTGAAGGTTCCATCCGTCGATCCCGTGAGCAACCACCTCCCATCGGGGCTGAAGCTGCTGGCCAGGTAAGGCACTTCGGGCATTTGGCTTGGATGCTCGGCGACGGTATCGAGCAGTTCACCGTTCGCGGCGTCCCAGATTTTTGCGGTTGCATCAGCACCCGCAGTCATTACGAACGAACCGCTGGGGGAGAACTCCGCCGCTCTGACCCCCCCGGCGTGGCCTCGGAGTACATCGTATTGACCGCCCTGCGACCGCCAAAGCAACGCGCTGCCGTTCTGATCACCGATCACTGACATTTGACCATTCGGATCAAATCGAGCGGAATCAAACTTTCCCGCTGAAGTATCCCGTACCGCGGTCAGAATGCGCCCATCACTCGCATTCAGAATCAACGCTCCCTGGCCGTAGCCGGCAACCAGAACCTTCATTCCATCCGCGCTGAAATCGATGGCCGCCACATCGGTATTCGGCTCTTTTAGCGCGGTAGACCAGACAAAACTGCGCAGCTTCAAATCCCAGAGTTTTACCTGTTGCTCCATGCCGATAGCGAAAGTCCTGCCATCGGGACTAAACCCCGCGGCCCTGGCTTCATCACGATCGAACGATGCAACGACTTCGCCCTTGGCGACATCCCACAATCTGGTGACGCCCCCGAGAATGGCCGCTGCGATCACGGAACCGTCACGATTTGTCGACACCGTGAGCACACGCCGCCCGTTGCAATCCAATCGCCGCAGAAGAGCCCCACTGGCAACATCCCAAATTTTTATGCCATCGGCATACCCACCGGTAATGATGCGGGAATCGTCGCTGCTGAACGCAACCGTGTTCACGGCACGCGGATCGGCCTGGAACCTTCGCACCAGCTGATGCGTGGACATATCCCACAGCTGCAGCGTGCCATCACCCGCACCCGTGGCAATCAACTTCCCTGAATGGCTGAACGACCCCGCAACCGCGGGCGGCTTGGTTTCCGTGGCCCAAAGTATCGGATCGACATCGTGGTGCAATTCGACGTCCGGATAGCGGGGCATATTCCAAAGCACCACCCTGCCATCCGGGCCGCCTGTGGCAAGGGTACGATCGTCCTCACTGATATCCCGCGCCTTTGGCAGACCTCGATGACCGTCCAGGGTGAACACTTCAAAGCCCGATTGCGCGTCCTGCACGGCCAGCCGTGAATCGCCGGAGCTCATCACCCAGCGTCCGTTCGAACTGATATCGAACCTGTTCTCGGCAGCGCCCGCGTATTGTTGAACATAAACCAGCTGTCCATTGCCGGTGTTCCATACGCGCGCGCCGTCATTTGCCTTGGTCAACAGGCGGGTGCCATCCACATTGAATATCAGGATAGGATTCGGCGAAGGATGACCGGCAGCCATCAGCAAATGCCCGTCAGCCACACGCCATATGCAAATGGCCCCATCTCGCGCGGAGGCGGAGATCAATCGGCCGTCCTCGGTGTTGTCCAAGGCGAAGATCGGGGTTTTCAAACCATGCAGGGTGGCAAGCTTGCGCTGGCCGGAACTATCCCACAGAGCCACGTCGCCATTTTCCGCACCGGTGAAAAAAATCAATCCGTTCCGGCTGAACCCCGCCACACTGAACCGACCCGGAATTTTCCTGACAACCCGACCGGATCGAAGGTCGATGATCTCCGCTTCGTGATCCGGGCCAACCAATCCCACCCGGTGACCCTCTCGATCAAACGCATTGAACGTATGCGCCCGGCTCGGAGCAGTCTGCAGGCTTGCCAATTGCCTGCCGGTTTGCACGTCCCAGACATTCAACGATCCATGCGATGCGCCATCAGGCACAAGGAAGATGAAAACCAGCTTATTGTCCCGGCTGAACCTCGGAAGCGAACTGCTCCCGCTACCTGAAACAGAGAATTCAAAGCGCTTTTGTGCGGAAGAGGAATCCCACACTCTTGCGATCTCATCGGAGCCGGTGGTTACCAGAAGCCTGGAGTCTGGACTGAAGCGAACCGCGAAAACCGGCGCACCGGTCTGAAAGGCCAGTCGCTGGGCGTCCACAATTCGCATGGCACGGGAAAGCATCAGGCGTAGTGCTGGCGTATTCACCCCGAGCCGATAGGCCTCGTTCAGGTAGACCGCGGCACGTCCCTGATTATGGGCAATCAGCTCCTGACG
>JAPKCZ010000025.1 GCA_028822745.1 Kiritimatiellia bacterium
CCGTTTGTCCACATTCCGCTGCCCGAATTTCTGACGCTGCATGGTCTGATGCTCGTTCTCTGCGCCGCCTTTCTCCTTATAATCTTCGGTAAAGTCTATCGCAAGCACGATAGCGTCCCCGCGGGCGTGACCAACTTCCTGGAAATTTTCGTTCTCTTTATCAGGGATGAAATTTGTGTACCGCACATGGGCAAAGAAGACGGACGCCGGATGACACCCATCTTCTGCAGCATCTGGTTTTTCGTGCTGGGTCTGAATTTAATGGGCCTTATTCCGCTCTTTTCGACCGCCACGGCGAATCCTAACGTGACATTCGGCATGGCCACAGTCACCCTTCTGATGATGGTTGTCGGCGGTATTTATCGAAATGGTTTCGGCGGATTCGTTAAGTCTTTCGTGATTTCTGGTGTGCCATGGCCTGTTCAGTTCATCCTTATTCCCATCGAATTGGCAGGATTGATCATTAAGCCAGTGGCGCTCATGATTCGTCTGTTTGCCAATATGTTGGCGGGACATATCATTCTATTCTCATTGCTGAGCTTAGGCGTCATCTATGGAAGTATGGCACTTCTCCCCTCGCTTGCCATTTCCGTTGCGATCTATTTCCTCGAGATTTTTGTGGCATTCCTACAGGCCTATATCTTTACGTTGCTTTCGTCGATGTTTGTTGGTTCTTTGCTACATCCGTCGCACTAAAGCGCCGGTACTTAGCGATATGCGGACATGGATAAAGCTTGAGATAGTTTATTGGAGTGTTTAAGGTCACAGGCTTCGATTCACGTCGTAGAAGCAGTGTAAATGATAAAAACTGATTTTTGAACCCAGATAACGAACCCATAGAGGGAGTGCATATAAATGACAGGTACATTGGCAGCAATCGGCGCAGGACTCGTTACCATCGGAGCCGGCATCGGCATTGGACAAATCGGCGGTAAGGGCATGGAAGGTATTGCTCGTCAACCTGAGGCTGCGGCCAAGATTCAGACGGCAATGATCATCATGGCCGCACTGGTCGAAGGTGTCGCCCTCTTTTGCGCCGTGATTTGCTTCTTGAGTAAGTAATTTCGCGTCTCAAGCTCCCTTCTCACCAGAAGCGCATAAGCAACGGAGTCGCGAATGGCGGATTCTTCACATGATGACCACGTTACCGGCGCACACGCCGACGCTGCCCACGGCACGTCGATAGAAGTTCCTGCCGATTCACATGGCGGCGCATCGCACGGGCACGATGGCCAAAGCTTGTTCGCACCAGATGTCAGCATGGTGATCCTTACCTGGATTACCTTCGGCATTGTGGCGGCCGTGCTTTACAAGATCGCTTGGAAGCCAATTCTGGCCGGTCTGGATGCACGCGAAGGCAAGATTCGCCAGTCGTTGGACGATGCAGATAAGGCCGCTAAGGCGCTTGCCGACATCGATGGCACTCGTGCTGCGATGATTGTTCAGGCAGAAAAAGACACGCAGGCTATGGTTGCCGCTGCTCGCGATGAAGCGATCAAGGCGGCATCTAAGGTCGAGGCAGGCGCACATGAAAAAGTTAAAATCATGTACGAGAATGCCGAGCGCGACATTGTTGCTGTCAAAAACAAGGCCATCGATGAGTTGCGACGTGAGCAGGCCGGTTTGGTCTTGTCACTCGCCGGGCGTCTCGTTTCCGAAAACCTCGATACGGACAAAAACCGTGAGCTGACCGATCGTTTGATCGCGGAGCTTGGATAAACCACTGATGACCGATCACAAGATCGCCAAAAGATATGCACGTGCCCTACTGAGCCTCGCTCAGGACAAGGACAACGTGTCGGCCGTTCACGATGACCTTGTCGGTCTCGCCGAAACGATTGCCGACTGCGCTGAACTGCAGTCTTTTCTGCGTCACCCGACATTGACTCGGGCGCAGCAGGATGACGGTATCGCGGCCATGTTTGAAGGGCGCTTGAACGCGTTGACCTTTTCGTTTATCAAGTTCCTAGCTGAACGTCGCCGTCTGGCCGTGCTGCCAGCAATTTGCACGGCTTTCGAAGATCTGTATTGCGAGGCGCATGACATTCTGCGCGTGACCGTGACCAGTGCTCAGGCACTCACCGACACGCAGGCCAACAGCATTCAAACGAAACTGGCGACGAAATACAGCAAAACCATTGAAATGGAAAAGCTAGTCGACCCATCGTTGATCGGTGGTTTCACAGTAAACGTTCAGGACGCCATTCACGACAGCTCTGTTAAGGGCAAAATTGACACCATGCGACGTGTGCTGTGTCACGCGTAACGCGGACAGCACAACTAAATTTTAAAAGCATTATAAACTCCTAAGAAACGGAACGGATAGCAATGCCTACCGACATTAAAGCCGACGAAGTCTCGTCCATCCTGAAGCAGCAGCTCTCGGATTTTGACCTAAAATCCGAAACCTACGAAACCGGCACCGTGCTGAGCGTGGGTGACGGTATCGCCCGTGTTCACGGCCTATCGAAAGCCATGGCTGGTGAGCTTGTTGAGTTCGAAAACGGCATGACCGCTTTGGTGCTCAACCTTGAGTCCGACAACGTCGGTGTCGCCATTTTCGGTGACGGTACTGGCATCAAGCAAGGCGACTCCGTTCGCCGCACCGAGCGTATCGCATCCGTTCCCGTTGGGGACGCATTATTGGGCCGCGTGGTTAATGCGCTGGGTGAGCCCATTGACGGCAAGGGCCCAATCGAATCTACCGAAACGCGTAACATCGAAATCAAAGCGCCTGGCATCATTGAGCGCGCCAACGTCGACGAGCCCATGCAGACCGGCATTAAGGTCATTGACGCCCTCACACCAATTGGACGTGGGCAACGCGAATTGATCATTGGTGACCGTAAGACAGGCAAAACGTCGCTGGCCATCGACACCATCCTGAATCAGCGCGGCGGCGACGTACAATGCATATACGTCGCGATTGGTCAGAAGAAATCTACGATTGTGGAAGTGTACGAGACCCTGCGTAAGCACGGTGCCATGGAGTACACCACGATTGTTGCGGCCTCCGCCTCCGAGCCTGCACCGATGCAGTACATTGCACCTTATGCTGGCGTCACGATGGGAGAATTTTATCGCGACAACGGCAAGCATTCCCTCGTGATTTACGACGATTTGACGAAACAGGCCCAAGCCTATCGTCAGCTTTCGCTCTTGTTGCGTCGTCCTCCTGGACGTGAAGCTTTCCCAGGCGATGTTTTCTATCTCCATAGCCGATTGCTGGAACGTGCTGCAAAGCTGAGCAAAGAGCTCGGTGGCGGATCTCTCACAGCGCTACCCATCGTGGAAACACAGGGCAGTGACGTCTCGGCCTATATTCCGACCAACGTGATTTCGATTACCGATGGTCAGATCTTCCTTGAAAACTCACTTTTCGTCTCAGGTCAGCGCCCTGCCATTAACCCTGGTTTGTCCGTTTCCCGTGTGGGTGGCGACGCACAAATCAAGGCAATGAAGCAAACCGCTGGTTCATTACGACTTGAGTTGGCTCAGTTTCGGGAATTGGCCGCTTTCTCGCAGTTCGCTTCTGACCTAGACGCCGCCACACGTGCACAGCTCGAGCGCGGTGAGCGCTTGATGCAAATCATCAAGCAAGGTGTTAATGAGCCGCTGCCCGTTGAAAAGCAGATCATCATTATCTACGCCGGTACGAAGGGCTATCTTGACGCTGTTGATCCTAGCGACATTACCGAGTACGAAGCCGAGTTAATGACAGATCTCGATACCAAATATCCAAAATTACTTGAGCTGATTGGCAAAGAGCGCGCTATTACGGATGACGTTACCGCGGAACTGAAGAAAGTGCTTACTGAGTTCAGTGAGCGCTTTGTTGCAGGTCGTAAACCGAGCGCCGAGTAGTGTGACGCGCACGTGTCGAAATGGTGACACGTCTTTTGATCGAAATTTCAGTTGAGTTGAGCAGTCGTATAGGACGCCATGGCCACACTTAAAGAACTTAAAACAAAAATTGCTTCGCTAACAAGCACGCAGAAAATGACCAAGACCATGAAATTGGTCGCGGCCAGCCGTATGCGCAAGGCAATCATGGCTCAGGAAAACGCCAAGGATTATGCTCTTAAACTCGAAGAGTTGATGGCCAATGTTGCTGGGTCGTCCCAGTCACTCTCGCATCCGCTCTTGAATCAGAACACGGGCTCAGGCAAAGCGCTGATGCTCGTCATAGCCTCGGATCGCGGACTGTGTGGCGGCTTCAACAACAACCTGTTCCGAACGGTTAAGCAGTGGCTAAAAAAGACGGCTCCTGCCATTGCCCCAGCGATTGAATTCAGCTTTTGCGGTCGTCGCGCGTACTCCTATTTCCGTCATGAAACCACGGTTAAGGAATATTACGAAGGTGTCACGGATCGTCCCAAATATGCCGACGCAGCACGCATTGGCGACGAATTGATGGCCGCGTACGAGGGTGGCGAATACGACGCGATTTATGTCAGCTACAGCCGCTTTAAGAACGCACTTGTGCAATTTCCCACCATTACAAAACTGCTTCCCATTGATGCCGAAGATCAACCTGCAGCAGGTGGTGATGCAAAAGCAACGGAGTCCGATTACCTGTATGAACCCGCTGTGGCCGAGCTGATGGCTGACATGTTACCCAACGCGGTCAAGTTTCGACTCTATAACATGCTTTTGGAAAACGGCGCCGGCGAACATGCCGCACGCATGACGGCAATGGACAGTGCCTCACGTAGCGCCGGTGACCTAATTGATCATTACACTTTAATTCATAATCGTGAACGACAAGCGGCGATCACGTCCGAGTTGATCGACATTGTTGTCGGAGCGGAATCGCTGTAACGCCAGCCCATGGAGCAGGACAATGAGTAGCAACGGCAAGACAAACGGCAAAGTATCACAGGTGATGGGACCTGTTGTGGACGTGGAATTTCCTCCGGGCGCCCTACCCGACATTTACAACGCCCTAAAGCTTAAAAATGCATCGATCAGTGATGAAGAGGACAATCTGACACTGGAAGTCGCTCAGCATCTCGGCGAAAATACGGTTCGTACCATCGCCATGGATTCCACGGATGGTCTCGTTCGTGGTGTCGACGTCTCTGATACGGGCGAAATGATTACCATGCCCGTCGGCGACAAGACATTGGGTCGCATTCTGAACGTGCTCGGTGATCCTGTTGATCACGCCGGTCCGGTCGAGAGCGAAAGCCGTATGCCGATTCATCGCGAACCCCCTGAATTCGAAGATCAGGACACCAAGTCTGAAGCGCTGGTCACTGGCATCAAGGTCGTCGATCTGCTCGCACCCTATCGTAAGGGCGGAAAAATTGGTCTCTTCGGCGGTGCCGGTGTGGGCAAAACCGTGATCATCATGGAGCTGATCAACAACATCGCGACACAGCATGGTGGTTATTCCGTGTTTGCAGGTGTTGGTGAACGTACCCGCGAAGGAACGCAGCTTTACGGCGAAATGCAGGAATCTGGCGTTCTCGAAAAGACATCCCTTATTTACGGTCAGATGAATGAGCCTCCTGGAGCCCGTGCACGTGTTGCGTTGTCGGCCCTGACGGTTGCTGAATTCTTCCGCGACGTACAACACCAGGACGTGTTGCTCTTCGTGGATAACATGTTCCGTTTCACACAGGCCGGTTCCGACGTGTCCGCCGTGCTCGTCCGAATTCCATCCGCTGTGGGTTACCAGCCAACGCTGGGCACTGAAATGGGTGAACTGCAGGAACGTATTACGTCCACCAAGAGTGGTTCGATTACCTCCATTCAGGCGATCTACGTGCCTGCCGATGACTACACCGACCCAGCGCCAGCGACAACGTTCGCGCATCTTGACGCAACGACCGAATTGTCACGTTCCATTGCGGAACTGGGAATTTATCCTGCTGTGGATCCGCTTTCTTCATCGTCGACCATTTTGACACCCGAAGTGGTTGGCGAAGAGCATTACCAAGTCGCACGTAGCGTTCAGGAGATTCTACAGCGCTACAAGGAACTGCAGGACATCATCGCCATTCTTGGAATGGAAGAACTGTCCGAGGAAGATAAGCTTACCGTGCAGCGCGCACGAAAGATTCAGAAGTTCCTCTCGCAGCCCTTCTTCGTGGCCTCACAGTTCACCGGGTTGGAAGGTCGCTATGTCGACGTTGCTGACACAGTACGCTCCTTTAAGGGTATTCTGAGCGGCGAATATGATGACATTCCAGAGCAGGCGTTCTATATGGTTGGTAATATCGACGAAGTGCTCGAAAAAGCCAAAGCCATGACCACGTCTGACGACTAAGTTCTCCGTTTTTACAACGCACGTTTAACTGGATCTCACTATGAGTGACATACACGTTTCGATCGTCACACCTGAAGGCAAAGCCTATGACGGGCCTGCCTCTAGCGTCGTCGCTCCCGGCATGGAGGGCACCTTCGGTGTCCTGTCGTCGCATGCGCCCTTGATTTCCGGACTGCAACGCGGAATTGTCAAAATCGAAGCGGCAGATAAAACCCATTTCTTTGTCATGGATCGCGGCATCGCCGAGGTCAGTGAGAATCAAATGGTTCTTCTGGCTGACCGTGTCGAAGCAGCCGAGAGCAAAGACGACGCGGAGGCCAAGTTGGCCACCCTACCCAACTGATCCTTGATCGCCGGTTTTCTCTTCGCGTGTTAGTGGGCTTGCAGCCAGTTCTCGCCCGTGTCCATATCCACGACGATAGGTACTTCAGTTTTAATGGCATTCTGCATGCCATCCCTGACGATTTCGCGCACCTGATCTTCTTCTGATCTCAGTAGATCAAAGACCAGTTCGTCGTGAACTTGTAGTAGCATACGCGTCTTCAATCCGGCGTCATTCAGTGCGTGATGAATTCGGATCATGGCCAGCTTGATCATATCAGCGGCAGTGCCCTGAATCGGCGTATTGATCGCATTGCGTTCAGCGGAATGACGCGTCGTGGCGTTGCGGGAATGAATGTCTGGCAGGTAGCGTCGGCGTCCCATCAAGGTTTGCACGTAGCCCTTGTCGACGGCGTACGCGATGGTCTGATCCATGTACCCTTTCACGCCGGGAAACTCTTGGAAATAGGCATCAATGATGCTGGCCGCTTCCGCGCGTGGAATCCTAAGGCGCTGCGCTAGTCCGAATGCCGAAATACCATAAATGATCCCAAAATTGACCATCTTTGCGTGGCGCCGCATGTCGTCGGTTACGTCCTCAAGATCAACCCCGTTCACACGTGCTGCCGTTGCACGATGCACATCCTCCCCATCTATGAATGTTTGCCGTAGGGCTGTGTCACCACTGATTTCCGCCATGACGCGCAGTTCAATTTGGGAATAGTCAGCAGACAACAGAACATGGTCCGCATCGCGTGGTACGAAAGCGCGTCGTATTTCGCGCCCACGCTCCGTTCGGATTGGAATGTTCTGCAGGTTTGGGTTGTTCGACTGCAGGCGCCCTGTTGCGGTAACCGCTTGATTGTAGCTGGTGTGAACGCGACCGGTGGATTCCCGGATGGCAAGTGGCAGCGTGTCCACGTAGGTTGACTTTAACTTCTGGCAGGCTCTGAACTCTAGGACCTTGGAGGCAATGTCGTGGTCAAAGGCAAGGCGTGTAAGAATTTCCTCGTTGGTTGCATACTGGCCTGTTTTCGTCTTTTTAGGCTTCGCATCGACTTGCAGACGATCAAAGAGAATTTCGCCAAGTTGTTTTGGAGATGCAATATTGAATTCCGTACCGGCACATTCGTAGATTTCTGCTTCCAAGCGTTCAATATCAGCACCAAGTCGTATTGAGAATGCTTTCAGCGCAACATCATCAATACGGATGCCCTCACTCTCCATGTCCACAAGGACGTTGATTAATGGGTTTTCGCATTCGTTCAGGGCACGTGTGGCGTCTTCATCAGTGACCTTCTTTTTGAGCACATCATACAGTCGAAGCGTGACGTCGGCATCTTCTGCTGCGTATTCGGCCACCTCAGCGAGGGGTGCGTCGGCGATGCTGCCCTGATCTTTGCCTTTGGGCCCGATCAGCGTTTCAATGGAGACGGGTTCATACTTTAAATAGGTCCGCGCTAGCGCATCCATGCCATGACGTTGCACAGGATCGACCACGTAGTGGGCTAACATCGTATCGAATATGGGACCACTTACCGAAATGCCGTATCGACGCAGCACGGAGATATCATATTTTAGGTTATGTCCGATTTTTTCAATCGTTGGTGACGACAGTGCTGGTTGTAGCAAGTTGAGCAAACGGCGTGCGTCTTGTTCATTTTGAGCCGGACAATAGTACGCGACGCCGGGCTCCCAACTCAGGGCAACGCCAACCAATTCTGCTTCTTGGGTATCCAGGCTTGTCGTTTCCGTATCAAAGCAGAAACGTTCCAAGTTCATGAGCGATGCTGCTAATTTTTCTTGAGCGTCGGGCTGGTCGACGAGGTGATAGTCGTGGGCTGTATCCTTGATCGTGGCAAAGGCGGGGGTATCTTCGATGCCGTCAAACAGGTCGCCCATCGGGCTAGCAACACTGAATGCCGCACCAAAAAGGCGTTTGCCAATTCCTGTGAACTCGTATTCCCTGATCATGCGTTCAAGCGCTTCTGATTTGTAGTCACCCAATAGAAACGATTCAATGCTAAGGTCGATTGGGACCTCACAGTTTATGGTCGCGAGCGTTTTCGAAAGCCTGGCTTTGTCAGCATTGGCTTCGACCTTTTCACGCTGTTTCCCTTTTAGTTGATCTGTATGCGCCAGCAGGTTTTCGACATCTCCAAAGGTCCGCAACAACTTGGCTGCTGTTTTTTCTCCGACACCAGGCACGCCTGGAATGTTGTCGGCGGTGTCCCCAGCCAGTCCCAGCATGTCGATGACTTGATCGACGCGGTCGAGTCCGTATTTTCCGAGTACTTCGGGAATGCCCAAGATTTCAGCGCTATCGCCGCCTTTACCGGGCCGATACAGGTACGTTGTTTCCGAAACAAGCTGAGCGAAGTCTTTGTCGGGCGTCACCATATACGTTTCAATACCGCTGCTTTCGGCCATTCGAGCGAACGTCCCTATGATGTCATCGGCTTCATAGCCCGGAAGTTCGAGCACGGACAGGTTCATAGCTTTGGTCATTTCCTTGGCCCGCGGAATGGCCCAACCAATGCCTTCCGGCATCGCCTCGCGCTGTGCCTTGTACTCCGGATACATGTCATGACGAAACGTCGGTTCGCGCGTATCAAAAGCAACGGCAATATGGGTCGGCTTTTCCTTCTCGATGATTTGCAGCAAGGAGTTGAGGTATCCGAAGAGCGCGGAGGTGTTGTCTCCATCCGAATTGGTGCGTGGATTACGCAGAAAGATGAAATGGCCGCGATAAAGCAAGGGCATGGCATCGATTAGAAAAAGGCGTGGCGTTTCTGACATTGGTTTCTCCATGGCTATGATTCGGCCCCCTAGATCACCAGATTCTAATCAACGACGCAAGGACATTGCCGATTTAGTGTGTGAGTGCGTGGGTGTGTGAGTCAGAAATGTTGCCACCGCCGTTCATAATCCCACTCTCCTCACTCGAAGATCCTACCAAAGGCAGCCTTTTTCCTTGGCACCATACTTGCGTGCGAGCATTGCAATTCTTGGCGAATCCATTACTGTCCTTGCATGTCTGTCCTTCCAAATCTCTACGACCTGAGTCTCGATGCGCTGGCGAAATTGCTGGAGCAATGGGGTGAAAAGCCGTTTCGAGCTAAACAGATCTACCGCCAGCTCTACGTGGAGCGTGTCACGGATGTCGATCAAATGACCGACCTACCCAAGGCGTTGCGCCATCGCCTGTCCACGGAGGCTACGATTGGGGCGCTGACGCTCGACCGCATGCAGACGGGCGATAAAGGACTCACGCGCAAAGCCGCCTTCATGCTTCCAAGCGGCGAAATCATTGAATCCGTTCTGATGATCTATCCGGAGCGCGCCACCGTCTGTATATCAAGTCAGGCCGGCTGCGCCATTCGTTGCTCTTTCTGTGCGACCGGGAAAATGGGGCTTTTGCGAAACCTGACTTCTGGTGAAATCATCGAGCAGGTCTTATGGGCGCAAAGCACGCTTGCAACGATCGCGGCAGAATCGGATGACACTCAGCCCACCGCGCTAACCAACATTGTTTACATGGGCATGGGCGAACCGTTTCATAACTACGAAGCGTGGTGGGAATCTGTTCAACGGCTTCATGATCCAAAAGGCGCGAATATTGGCGCGCGAAATTTCACGGTATCCACCTCAGGCCTGATTCCCGGCATTCGGCGCCTGGCCGATTGTGGCTTGCCTATTAACTTGGCCATTTCATTGCACGCACCGGATGACGCTTTACGGACGGAGCTGATGCCCATCAATAAAGCCTATCCGATTCAAGACCTTCTCGAAGCAACGCGTGATTATACGATTAAAACGGGGCGCCGGGTTTCATTTGAATACGTGTTACTGGAAGGGACAAACGATTCTCCAGAGCAAGGTGAAGCGCTTGCGCGCGTTCTGCGCGACGGTCCGATGAAGGACCGTCCCCAGTTCATGCATGTCAACTTGATCCCTTGGAATCCCGTGCCGGGAACGCCACTGGCGCGTTCAAGCCGGAAGCGGGTTAATGCCTTTCAACAGAAGTTGCGCGAACAGAATATTCCCTGCACCGTTCGGGTCGAACGTGGAACGGAGATCGCGGCCGCATGTGGACAACTGGCTGGCGCCGACGACGTCGGTGACCCGACAACCGCAGAAACAGTGATCTCGCTTGAAACATTGCGCACGGGTACCCGCTAACACACGGGCGCAGGCTCAAAGATAATCACGAAACAGTCCCCGACGATCTGCGTGGTTTGCGTAAACCCCTTCTCGCAGATTCTGTTCGTTGCTTCTTGCAAATGTTTTCGCCCCGGGTCACTCAACACCACGATTGAGCCGGCCCGACAAAGGCGCGAGAGGCAATCGGAAAGCGAAGCGATGTTCTCTGCTTCATAAAGTAAATCACTGCCGATAATAAGGTCGTATCGCCCATCTTTAATGTCATCCCAGGACGCGCAACGTGTATGAACGGTGGTGAGGTGATTGAGTTCGGCATTGCGGTTAACGGCACTTAGACAATCGGGATGAAAGTCAACAGCATCAACCGTCGCACCCAGTTTCGCGCAGATCATGGATGGAAGCGCCAGTCCGCAGCCTAGCTCCAATACGCGCTTGCCCTGCAGTGAGGAATGTTGCCGTACGAGGTAATCAACCAATGCTTCGGCTGATGGCCAAAGCATCGCGTAATACGGAAGCATGTTCAGACGGCTGCCGCAGTTGTCTGCATAGTAGCCAAGCAACTCATCCGTATCGGATACAACGTCTAAGCTGACCGACAGGTTTCCAACGTGAAATTCGCGAATGTCGCGCGGGAAGGCATCCAGCGTTAAGGCTGATGGGCGTTCAACGGTCATTCACCCAAAGCGTCACGACTGATATTCATCATGGTAATCATCTCTTCGCGAATTTTGAAAAGTTCGGCACGAAATCGACGAATGCGGGCGGGGTCAATGTCCTTGTTCTTTTGAACTTCAGTGAAGGCGCCAAGAATGGATTCCAGATGCTTTAGGCCACGCTTGAGGTATGCGACAATAAATCCGTGGTCGGGTGTCGAGATGTAGGCTAAGCCATCCAGTGCGCCAGCGAGTTTTCCGGATAGGACGCGAGACTCGGATGTGATCCATTCAAAGACGTCAGACTGAGAATTGTTGCAAAACGGCTGTGCGCGGAAATAGCGGCTGATGCGTGCAGATAATACTTGGGCGCGGTATGCTATGGGGTGCTTAGCTCTGCCATCACGTGTACGTATCCAATCGCGTCCCTCGCTCTCTGGGTTCGGTTCTTGTGGTACAAGTTCAGCGGCGTTTGTATCGATGGTGGTGTCAAAGGCACCGCGCTCGTCAGCGTCAATGGCGTCGTCCACCCAATGCCAGCCCATTTGCCGTGCAACGATGCGCTCGCAATCCGGATGTTCTCCGTACGTTTCTAGTAATTCCGAATAGCGATCCGTTAAGTCGTCAGATTCTCGCATACGCAATTCCCATTCAAATTCATCCAAAGGAGGCTCCTGCCCATCGACCTCAGTCGTGGCGTCTCTTGATTCATTGGATTCGACAAACCGTCTTATGGCGAGACGGTTCTTCTCTGCCTGCTCGAAGGCTTCTTCCTCGCTCATCTGCCACGCGGGATCCGCACCGATTTCGAAGACCAAGTCTGCTGATTCAACAACGACCCGGCCATCGCTGTCGCTAAACCATTCGAGGTAGAGAGTGTTGGCGATGCGGGTGGGCGTACGCTCACCGGCCTCACGTGATCTGTGTGCCTCGTCGAGGCTGCATGCCAGAAGCTTTACCTTGCGCGAAGCGGTCACATCGCCGACTTGGCCCTCCTGCTTTACGGTAAGGCTGATATCGTCGCCTGCGCACGCGTTGGGGTTCTTGAATACAATGCGGGAGCCTGCAAGGTCAGGAAGGCAATTTCCCTGCAAATTCAGTTCAATGGGTGCTTCGCCACCCACCAACCAAAGTCGTCCAAAAACCCAACCGCGTTCACGGTTATCTAACTCGCCTTTTAGGATACTTTGCGAAAGTCGCCAAGCCATTTTAACTACTCCTGAAAATTCAAAAAACGGTGTTGCCACATTAGCACACCAGCCTTTCTTGTGCGAGCACCAATGACAGGGCAAGCCGCGCGATATTGGCGTCACGTGTGGTACGCAGCGGGTTTCTTTCTGAGCTTTCTGTGTTGCACATTCTCCATCGTCAGTGTAGGTAGAATCCTTAACTAAACACAGGATCCTTCAGTGGCACAAACCGGCATACAGTTCAGGCGCCTTCTCTTTATCGATGAGGCCCTCCAGAAGCAACGGTATCCCAACTGTCGTTCACTGGCGGAAACTTGGGAAGTCAGTCCTAAAACGATCCAACGCGATATGGATTATCTGCGGGATCAACTCGGTGCCCCTATTATCTATGATAACAGTCGACATGGTTACGCCTATTCAGAGCCCAGTTTTCGTCTTCCTAGTCTAAATATAAGCGAAAGCGATCTTTTTGGTATCTGTATTGCGGAGAAAGCTTTACGTCAGTTTGAGAACACGCCTCTGCACAGTAAACTCGCGGATGTATTCAGCCGAATCTCAGATTCACTTCCTGCGTCGACTAAAATCAACCCGGATTGGGTGCATCAACGCATTCTGTTTTTCGAGGCGCCCGCGAC
>JAPKCZ010000458.1 GCA_028822745.1 Kiritimatiellia bacterium
CAGCGAATGTTCGTAGTAAAAAGGCGTCCCGCACGGGACGCCTTTTTTTTGCCTGTCCGCTTTTAAAAAAAGCGACCACATGTCGCTTACCACCACAAAGTTGCCAGCGTCCGGCTATTACTTGAATACCGGCCGAAAGAAGCTGCGTTCATAACTGATGATGCAACGTGTGTCTTCTGCGTATTTAAAGGCAGCTTGGCACTCAGGATCTTGCAAGGACTTACTGCGATATTCTTCGTAGAGCGCCATGCTGGGGAATGTGAAAAGGGCGAGCGCGACATTGTTTGCTCCTTCGGAGGGCAAGAAATATCCGTGGTGCTTGCCGCCGAATTTCTCAACGAGCGGAATCCAGACTCGACCGTAGTGCTCAAACTCCTTGAGCTTGTACGGGTCGATAACGTATCGCAAATAGCACGTAAACATTGGGGTTCCTCAATGAGTAGGGACCAACAGTGACCGAATTCGGTCGTCTGTATCTTGTACGTACATCGTACGAGGTATAACGATGGCGACTGTTTTGTGAAGATTATCCCAATAACCTTCATGCGATCCGACTCTAGGATCGCCGCGGGACGGCTCACTTTAAGAGCCCTGACCAGCTCGTGTCCTCGGGCGATGTTGGGGGCGGCGGCACGCGCGCTCCAGTCAGGTCCTTGTGCGCTCGGCGGCATCAAGCACCGACCGTCGGCTCGCCCAAAAAGGCGGCGAGCCGACGGCGCCGCCGCAGGCGGCGCGCTCCGCGACGATGTTTGACCCCGCCGTCCACCGAACCTCCCGGTTCGCGCTGACATCTCGCCGCCTCAATCCACACGGCGATCGGGAGGACACAAGTGAAGCAGCTTCGGAAACTTTGGAATGCCCTTCAGCGCGTAGTGACTCGCGTGGCCCGGCCGCAGATTTTCGTTCTGGTCATCGTTCGGGTAGCGCGTTGCACGCGTGAAGCCCCGCTTCGCTTTGTACGTCCAAGGGTTTCCGCTCTGGAGGCTGCCCGGTACGGCCAATTGGCGCTGTTTTGATCCCTGCGCCTATCAACTCGTGGGAGGGAAGGAAAATGACTCGAAACCGAAATACCGCAGTGTTGCTGGCGTTGCTGATGGGAGGCTGCGGCATGCAGAAGTTCTATGTGGGGCGAAACGCGCAGGGAGTTCTCTGCGCGATGTTTGGAGGAACCTTCTGCCCGATAATTGTCGGCATCATCGATGCAGTGCGATGGCTTCGGATGTCTGACCAGGCGTTCGCTCGACTGTACGGGCCTCCTGGCATCCCGGTATCTTCGAGTCGCGACTGCTCTGGAATGCGCGAGGAACTTGTTACGGTCGCGTGGGTAATCTGGAAAGTCGGCTATCTGATGTCTTGGCTGATCGTTCCGATCCTTCTGTACCAGTGCACGCCGCTGAGCATGGTGGTGTCCGTTGCTGGAGGAATGGGCGGGGTATTGTTGGCCGCCGTCGTGTTTCGCAGGGCGGCGGGCAAGATTCGCAATCCGTACCTGGCTTATCTTCTCGATCCGATCGGCGCGGAGGCGCGGCAGCGGAAGAGCCAGCCTTTGCCGTTTGAGAAGTGGTTACAACTCGTTCGACAGAATGGGGGGCTTGGCGGGGCGAAGGTCAACTGGAAGGGCAGCCAAAAATATGCATCGGAGGCCCCGGATGAAGAGTGGAATCTGCACCGCGATGACCATCGCGCCGGATCACGGGGGTACGGCTCGGCTGACGACGATTGGCGTCAGAATTCATCAGCTCCGAGGGCACAGGCAATCAACCCCGGGTCCGGCCTGCCAACACTGGATGGTGCGGGCGGCGTAGATGTCGGTGGATTCTTGTGGGGGGAAGGACCGGATGACCGGTGGCATCGAGTCGAGGACGATCTCCACCAGCACCGGGAATGGCAATGGAGCAACTCATCGCCAATCGAATTCCTAAGTAACGATTGGCACTCATCCGATCCGTTCAAGGATCACAGCTGGGACTAGGATAAACGTTAAATGGCCCTAGCCGAGGTCGGTACCGAGATGGAACGGGGTGGCGAGGCCATAGAACGGGGAGAGCGCATCGGCAAGGAATTGGCGACGCCCTTCCGATGTCCGAAGCAGAAACAGTGCACTGATGCTCCCCTGGGCTTCGTTCAGGGCGGCCCTCACTGCAGACAAGATGTTGATGCCATCCGGATGCCGGCGGACAGCATCTGCATCGGTCATGGAGATCAGTATCGGCCGAACCTGCGTCCGGCAGGCGGCCGATACGGCGCCGGAAAATCTCAGGTAAGGATTGTGCTGATCCCTGGGTCCCAACACCTGTCCGGAGCGGTCGGCCAAAGTCAGGAACCGCTCTGTCAAATGCTCCAGCGGGTGTGCCATTGGCGACGGCCGGTCCAGTGACAGATAAGCAAAGCCACTTTGCTTCGCCGCTGTGGGGAGGGCTCGAATGATCCAAGCAGCTTGGGAAGTGGCGCCCGAACCGTCCAGGACCAAATGCTGGGGCCAGCCTGCTTGGATTTGGCTGAGCTTCCCGGACAGCCAAGCTGTCATTTCGTCGGCTGTACGGGGCTTCGAGTCAGTAGTAGATGAAGTCATTTCGGCGCTCCTCCTTACCAGTCGCTATGTCACAGGCCATCCTAGCCCTCGGGGCGAGCCTGCTTCAATCCCGGATTCCGCACTGCGGCCTTACCAGCGCCATGTAGACCCGAGGAGTCAGAACGGGAGTGACTGCCACCCCTTGGGCGATAGATCTGGCCTCAGCACGGGCTGCGATCGAGTCTTCCAGCTGCCGGATATAGGCTTCAGTCGAAGCGGCATTGTCTCGTTCGGTCAATTTGCGGCCCGGCGAAGCGTCCTG
>JAPKCZ010000459.1 GCA_028822745.1 Kiritimatiellia bacterium
GGCGCAATCTGGAAGTACTTGTCGAAACCCGACACCATGAGGAGCTGCTTGAACAGCTGGGGTGCCTGCGGTAAGGCGTAAAATTTTCCGTGATGGATGCGACTTGGCACCAGGTAATCACGTGCCCCCTCCGGAGAGCTACAGCTCAAAATCGGGGTCTGAATTTCGTTAAAGCCCTGATCGGTCATTCGGCGGCGAATGCTCGAAATGACCTGGCTACGCAACTGAATGTTGTTATGCATGCGTTCGCGGCGCAGATCCAAATAGCGATAGCGCAGTCGCGTATCCTCTGGACCATCCTCTTCACCCGCGAGATAAAGCGGCAATGGTTCGGCTTCGCTTTCGACGGTCAAGGCTTGAGCCACGATTTCAATGTGACCACTCGGCAATTTTTCATTCACCGTTTCGTCAGAGCGTTTTTCAACGCGGCCCGTCACAATGATGACACTTTCAGCACGCAGGTGCTGGACACGTTCGAAAAAATCACTTTCCGGCTGTACGACGATCTGGGTCAAACCATAGTGATCGCGAAGGTCGATGAAGAGAAGGCTGCCATGATCACGCTTTCGGAACACCCAACCGGATAACCGAACGTCCTGCCCGACATTTTCGATGTTCAATTCGCCGCAGGTATGACTTCTATATGGATGCATATTACTCTCGATCGCCTTCTTCACTTACATTTCCAAGCCCGCTAGGTGCGGGTTATACAAAAAGAGCTCGTACCCTACCAAAAAGGAGACCATGGGGACAACTTGAAAACGCGCCAAAACGGCGTAAATCATGGCGGACAGGAAATATGGTTCTGTCAAAAGTATAATAAATAGAATGAACAGGGTGTTTGAGTGCGTGCGTGAGGGTTTTGGAGGAGCATGGACTGAAGGAGAAAAACCGATTTGCTTCAACGGATTGATGACACGATGGTTCGGCGCACACCTGGGGCCGAACGCTCAGTAAATGAGCCGAGTGTTACTCGACAATGACGACTGCCGTATGTAGTGGCAGCAGGTCAAAAAGTTCTGCGACTTCGTCGTTGATCATACGTATACAGCCAGCACTCTCGGCCTTGCCTATGGACTCAGGTTGCCACGTCCCGTGAATGCCATAGCCTTTGACGTCGGGTGTATCTCCGGTGGCGCGAATTTCCATCCAGCGTATCCCTAGAATGTTCTCAGGATGTCCAAACGGGATCTCTTTTCCATCGGGGCGCCACCATGTGGGCTCGCTGATGCGTTCCACGATCTCAAAGGTACCAACCGGTGTACGCCCAAATTTACCCGTGCCCACGCGGTAGCGCTTGAAAAACTTATCATTCAGATACAGAACCATGTCGTGCCGCGTTTTACTTACTTCCAAACGGAACGAGCCGTTAAACACAAGGAAGTTGTCCCCTTTGCGAATAAGGTTTCGGTTCATGATCATGTTACTGCGCTGCACAAGTTGGATTGTTGTGCCGAATTTCTTGGCAATGCGGTCAAGGCTGTCTCCCGATCGCACGACATACTTTTCCTTTTCAGGACTGTTCATTGGACTCATGGTCAGCCGAATGTTCACGTCGCCCAACCCCTTTTCGGCGCGTTCATGAACCGTACGGCGCACCGGTTGCTCCAGGATTTCCTCAAATAGTTGACGCGCTTCGAGTAACGCTTCCGCTACAGGGGGTTCTTCTTTGGCCAGAGCCGTGGCTCGGGCAAGCAGGTCCGACACATCCGCACTCACCGGCAACCGGGACACATGACCGTGTTCCGCTGTGTTTGAATCGCGGCCAGCGGATGCATCAGAGGCGACAGGGCGGTCAGACGCGTCGGTTTCTGCTCGCTCGCTCGTGCCGTCGTTATCCCGACGGGTCAAAAACAGAACAACCCCAACCAGCACAAGCACAATAGGAAGCCAAGGCAACCGGGCCGGTGGGCGGTAATTATCGAAGTCGTTGACTTCCAGACGCATCAGTTAAAATCCTCAAAATGATTAAACACTATAAACAATAGTAAACGAACGGGCTATCAGGTCAAGCTCGGGTCGACCGTAAAGCGCGTTGCCCTGCACGCGACCTCCGAAAAAAGAAACAGGCCTGTTCCCGTTCGCCGCGTGGCGTCCGGAACAAGCCCGTCCTGTTTCGTCGTCAAGATGTGCGATGACGTATTATGGTGAAAGGACGACCACACCTTCATCAGAAGGTCCTACCGCATCGATGCTGGCTGACGCTCCCGTATTCACTTCAATCCAGCTTGCGACCATACGAAAACTAGTACGCCGGGACACTTCTTCCAGGACCGAGGTGACGCCGCCGTTTGCAGAGATTTCGGTCTTCCGTGCAAAGAATGTCGTCACTTCAGCCTTAATCGTCCCGACGATACGAATTGGGTTTCCGGCAGATGTCCCTGTCACTTCAAACGGATAGCTCAGGCCCACAGCCCGTTCGATCGCGCTTTGATCAGTCGTCGTAGTATCCGTGGTCGTTGTTCCTGCGCCAGTCTCTGTTTCGTTGCTAAAATCAGTAAACGGATCTTCGATACGCCCAACGTAGGAGTCACCGAGATCATCGACAAGATCCATGCGATTGCCGTTCTGGCGGACCGTAAAGAGGAAGATCGGGCTACCGCTTTTTCCTGACGTCGGATTCTCGACCGTCCCGGGTGCAAAGAAATTGAACGTTGCGGAAATGTTTGCCCCAATTATCGGCGGAGTCGTAAAACTTACACTCACTGCGCCCGTGTCGTAGTCGACAGAGCCACTGCCTCCTGGCACCGCAAGGTTTGAAGACATCACTCCGTCGCCATCGACGTCACTCCATGTCTCATTACCGTCCGTGACCGAGACCGTACCA
>JAPKCZ010000460.1 GCA_028822745.1 Kiritimatiellia bacterium
CGCCTTCTGTGCATAAGAGGCGTTCAAGATGGGCGATTACGGTGCCGACGTTTTGAAGCGTGTACGGATTCACGCTTGGCGCATCTCCTTTATGGATAGCTTTCATGGTGGTCTCCTTCGTTCAATATTTGAGGCGAGGCCTCAGGCAGGCTTAAACAGAGAATGGGCGTAAACGGGGGGCGAGTTCCGCGCGGGAGGAGTAGTCGCATTCCGTTTACCCGACAGGTCGTGCATGTGGTCGGCGTCGACGCGGGTCAAACAATGGAACGGGTCGTGCACGGTATCGGTAGGTCTTTTCCCAGTGCCCTTTAGATGCCCTTGCTGGCGAGTCGCAATCGGGTACCCGGGCACCGCCCGCTGCGTGTGGTGTGCTGCCTGCAGTGAGACTGCTCTACGCAACGCCAAGCGTCGGGCGAACGCGGCCATTGCTGCCCACGTCAACCGCGCAGCAGACAGGTGGTCAGTGATGGGAATAGAGCAAATGTCTCATGCCGTCCGTCGTTGTGGCTGCCTCCGAAGAGCCGCCGACGGCCGGACCATACCCCGAGATGTCAAATGCTCCCGCAGCTTTGGGTGACGCCGGAACCGTCTTGGGATACTGCGAATTCGATTGATGTAGAAGGCCCTCCTGCTCAGCGGCTCCGAGTTGAGCACGTACTTGCGCGCGCGTAACTGGTTCGTTTGTTTGCTGCGCAAAGGACATTGACGGGATGATGAAGACGGATGCAGCAAGGATTGCGGACACAAGGGTTTTCATGGGACATTTCTCCATAAGGATCGGTTAGGCGACAACCCGGTCGAACATCACTGTCTGCGTGAGATGCGAAGAGCGTGTGCGGAAGGGGGTAATCCGCCGCGGGATGTGTATGGTTAGCTTAGGCAGACAGGCTTAACTCATCCTTAACGCACCGTCTGTGTCGGTACGCATTCTGGCGAATGCGAGAGAGTCGACGCATGCCTCAACGGCGAAGTCGTCGTGTAACTCCGCGGTGGAAGACGCTATCGCTGTTGCTACGATAATTCCACGGCGAGATGGCCGTTTCGAGTGCAAAAAATTCGCATTTCCACTGAAGTCGTGAACTCGTCGGCGTTATCAAGGTTCCACCTGGAAGGATGCGCATGCTGGTTCAGGAAACACTGAACGTCTCACGCTGCACCCATTGGCTAACAAGTGCGTCATTGTCTTTTCAGGAACCTTTAAGGCTGCCTTAAGCGAAGTGCCCGCAGCATTCTGCGGGACATGCGGTACCCACGTCTTCGTGCTCGAACGTGGCGAGTACGTCCGCTCAAACGTCGCGCACGGAGTCGCCATTCCTGAATTCGGTGCAATCAAATATGAATGATTCGACCACAATACGCTTCGGGCGCACGCCAACTCGCTACGATGCGCTCTCTCGCCTGCTTCATTGGTTAAGCCTGATGCTTCTCATCGTGCAATTCGGCCTTGGATGGTTGATGCCGGACGCTGATTCAGTGAAGACCCCGGCTGGTCTGGTCGCATGGCACATTGGCATCGGGACGTCGCTTCTGGCCATATTCGCCGCAAGGCTTGTATGGGTTGCAATGCGCCGCTCGCCAGGCCCCGTTGACCAGCATGGCGCACTCCGGTTTCTGGCGGCGGCGGTTCACGTTTTGATGTACTCGCTTCTGTTGCTCGTTCCCCTGCTCGGATGGTTAAACGCGAGCGGCCGAGGCTGGGCCGTCAGGTTAGCCGGCGTGTGGGATATGCCACAGCTTGCGACGCCAGACTCATTGGGTGCGTCCATCGGCGAGTGGCACAGCGCAAGCGCCACGGTTCTTCTAATACTGATTGGGTTGCACGTGTTCGCTGTTCTCGTGCATCAAATCGGATTCAAGGACCGCCTGCTCCGACGCATGCTGTAGGTGCCGCGAAAAATTGCCTCGAAGTCTGATGAAACTCCGATCTTTCGCTGACGCTGCTCGCCGTTGTATCGGACGGAGCGATGCGCGTTTCCGCGCCTGGGCATCCTACGACAGCCCGGCTGTCGAATCCCCGACAGTTTCTGCGTTCGGGACCGTTTGGGCAGACAGGCTGCATGCGTCCGACTCCGCCCCCGCATAAGAAAACCTTAAGCTCGCGTGATGCACACTCTTCAGTCGAGGAGACCACACATGCGCTTACTAATAGTCGAAGACGACACGATGATTGCCGAGAGCGTTCTTGACGCATTGCGGGGTCTCGGTCATGCAGTCGATTGGGCAGAAGATGGTCGAGCAGGGGAACTGGCACTCGCAAACGACGTGTATGACCTCGTCCTGTTGGACCTGGGACTGCCGAAGCAGGACGGCCTGACCGTTCTGAGAGGCTATCGAGCCAGCGGCGGAAGCGCCGCGGTCATCATCATGACTGCGCAGGATGCGGTGACCGACCGAATCTCGGGGCTGGACGCCGGCGCAGATGACTATCTTATCAAACCCTTTGATTTGAATGAGCTAGCTGCCCGTGTGCGAGCGCTGCTTCGGCGACGCGTTGGGCAATCCCGGCCTGTGTACGCTCACGGTGTGCTGACACTGAATGAGGTCTCGCACGAGGTCACGCTTCGCGGCGAGGCTATTTCACTAGTCGCTCGCGAATTCAGTTTGTTACGTGCGCTTATTGAAGAGCCGGGCAAGGTATACAGCAAATCAGAGCTGGAAGAAAAGCTTTATGGTTGGAACGAGGAGATAGAGAGCAATACGATTGAGGTACACGTCCATAATCTCAGAAAGAAGCTGGGTGTTGAGCAGATTGTGACTATCCGAGGCATTGGTTATCGACTGGCGGGGATAGCGTGAAGTCCGTGCGCACGCAACTCGTGG
>JAPKCZ010000461.1 GCA_028822745.1 Kiritimatiellia bacterium
GGCTGTACCCCTTGGTCTCGCTCGCGAAGACAGGGCCAAAGCCGAGATAGTCGAGTGCGACCAGGGCGTAAATGGCACTGACCAGTCCAAAGGGAAACAGCGTGATGGCGGGGGTGATGGCGTTGGGCAATATGTGGCGTCGCATGATCTTGCCGGCGGGTATGCCCATGCAGCGGGCGGCCTCGACAAAAGGTTTACTGCGCAGACGCAGAAACTCGGCGCGGATGTAATAAGAGATACCTATCCAATTAAAAACGCCGTAACAGAGTAGAAGAATGGAGAACTTTCGACCGAAAACCGACCCCATCAGAATCATGACATACAGAAACGGCAGCGCACTCCAGATTTCGATCATGCGTTGCGTCGTGATATCAAAAATGCCGCCGTAATAGCCTTGCACGGCACCGATGGTGATACCGATCAGCATTGAAAAGGTGACTAGGATTAGCCCGAAGCTGACGGATATGCGAAACGCGTAAATGGTGCGGGCGAAGACGTCGCGCCCAGCGTTGTCCACGCCCATCCAGTGTTGTCGGGTAGGTTTGTAGGGCCAGCTGATGTCGTTTCGGCTGAGTGAGACGAGGAATTGTTTGCCGTCGATAACCTGCGTTTCTTGCGGTGGTGTCGTGTCGAAGTTCGCTTGGACGTATGCCGTCAGTGAAGAGCGGGAGGACGTTGAGAGCGTTTGCCAGAGCGGTGGCGTCTCGCCGGTTATTGTCAGTTCGGGTGTGAAGGCAATCAACGCTTCCGCACTGTTGTCTTTTTCTGTTTCACGTAACGTCAGGCGGACATGCTTGGGTGGCCGGCGGCGTTGTTTGTAGGTTGATAATGCGAGCACGCAGGGTTGCGCAAGGTCGTGTCGTACCGCTCCGTCGGTTTCGATGCGTTGCGCGGCGTCGTTTGCAAAGCGCTGTCGGATGCCCTGTTGTACATGGTCGGGGAGTTCCCAGTAGTCGCTGAGTTGACGACCGACCACGTCGTTGTCTGTCGCGAGGCCGAAGAAGTGGGCCGCTTGGTTGGCCCGCAGGACGACGTGATTGGTGTCGACGTTGATGAATCCGTTTCGCGGAGTTGGGCGCAATCTTAGGGTGACACGTTCTTCTTCGCTGAGTTCGTCTGTCGACAACACTTCGTGCGGCCCGTAAGGAATGAGCGGGAAGAGCATCGAGTTCTTCGGGTTGTCGGCAAACGCAGGAGACGTGTGCAGGGCTCGGTAGTGGGGGCGTGTGCCTTCGCCCGAGTCCGAAAAGGTGCTTGCCGGATAATACTTTAAAAGCGGGAAGTAGGTCTTTCCTTCGTAGCGCACCATGAGCGGACGATCATTGCACAAGATATCTGCGCCGAGGCTGATGACATACAGGGTCGCCAAGATCAGGAAAGAGACGTAGGCCCGGCGATGCGCTTTGAAGCGTTGCAGTCGCCGCTGGGTCAGCGGATCCGTAAATAGAGATAATGTGCGTTTACGTTTCACGTCGCGTCAGGTCTTCTCGAAATGAATACGGGGGTCGATGAGTACGTAACAGAAGTCGGAAACAACGTTGCCGAGTAGGGAAAGAATGGATGTGATCGAAAGGGTTCCGAGAAAGACGACGTAGTCGCGGCCGACAATGGCGTCAAAGCCGAGGCGTCCCATGCCATCGATTTCAAACATGCGCTCGATGATGACGGAGCCGGCGAACATGACGGTTAGAATGCCTCCCAGCCCGGTCGCGATAGGGATGAGGCTGTTGCGAAATGCGTGGCCCCAGATGGCGCGCGTGCGCGTCCCGCCCTTGGCGAGGACGGTGCGGATGTACTCGCTGCCAATTTGATCCAACAGGGAGTTTTTCATCAGCACGGTTAAGACGGCGAAATTGCCGATGACGTAGCAGAGGACGGGTAGGAACATGTGCGAGGTCGTATCGCAAACTTTGTCCCAGCTGGAGAGCTCGTCGAAGTTGTCTGATTGAAAACCGGACACGGGGAAGATGTCCCAGAGTCCGTCAACCGTACCGCATAGCAGCATGCGTGTTATCATGCCAAGCGCGATGGGCGGCGTGGCAAATCCGACGAAAACGATGACGCTGGAGGCAAAGTCGAAATGCCCACCATGACGAAGTGCTTTGGCAATGCCCAATGGAATACAAATGAGGTAACTGAGGATGAAGCCGGTTATGCCAAAGATCAATGAGACGGGTAGCCTGTCGCGAATCAGTTGCCAGGCAGTTTTTCCAGGGTAGGCATAGGACTCCATGTTGAGGCCCAGGCCTTGATGCCATAGCCAGTTGAAGTACTGTTCCAAAAACGGCTTGTCGAATCCGTAGTAGGCCTGCAGTTGTTGGCGGTAGTCTTCAGTAACGGCCGTGGTTGCATCTGACAAGGTGGCGCCTTCGCCGCCGATGCTGCCGCCTTTCATGGCCATCATGCGCTGATCGACGGGGCCGCCCGGAATGAACTGGGTCAGGGCGTAGCACATCAGCGTGATTCCCAGGAAGGTTGGGATGATCAGAAGAAGTCTGCGGATGAAATACTCTGTACGTTGCATAGAAGGCTCAGACTAGTGTTGAACGCGGACGACATCAAATCCGGAATAATAGGCCCGTCGATTCCGCATCAGGGCGTTGGCGTTGAGATGCCCAGTTGTTTCATCATCACCGCCACCTCTGTGGTAGGGAGCTGACAAACAAAGTTTTCGCAAACGTAGGCCGTTGCTTTACCGTCTGTGGGGCGAACGTCTTTTAGAAAAGCAAGTTCCTGAGCGAGGTAGGCCTGATGATCAGCGCCGTCGGCGAGCAGAACAACTTTGTTGGGGAGG
>JAPKCZ010000462.1 GCA_028822745.1 Kiritimatiellia bacterium
ACCAGCGCACTCCCCTCGGCGAAGTGTTGATGGCGACTTTTACCGAGGAAGATGTCCGCGCCGGCGAGCCCGTCAGTGACAAAATCCGGCTGCGCGGAAAAGTAGCGCGTCTGCCCATCAAGCAAGCTGATACCCAGGTGAAACCCTGAACTTCGCCGGCACAGGGCCTCGATCAAAATTCTACAAACATCAGACCATGGCTCCAATATTCCACCGTATGAAATACATCCTTCTGAATCTCACAGTCCTGTTCCTCCTACCGTTCGCCCCGCTTCACGCCGAGGACGACGGTCAGACCATCACACTCGCCAAATCTGGCCGGGCTCTCTGCCAGATCGTGGCGGCCCCGGACGGGATCGAAGCTTATGCGGCGAAGACGCTGGCGGATTATCTGAAGGAAATGACCGGAGCGGAGTTTCCAGTCGTCTCGCCCAATGAATACAAAGCGGATCGGCCGGCCATCTTCGTGGGCCTGAGCGAACCGGCACTGGCGCGGCTGGGGCCGGAACCGCTGGCGAAGTTGCGCGATCAGGAGCACGTCGCACGCAGCATCGGTCCGGACATCCTGCTCTACGGCAAGGGGCACCGCGCGAGCCTCGACGCCGCGATGGAGTTCCTCGAGAACTCGCTCGGCTGGCAGTGGTTTTCGGTTCTCGAAAAGCCCGTTGTGCCAAAGCGGGCAACGTTGACACTGAAGCCGTTTTCCCGGAAACGCGGTTTCGATTTCGTGTCGCGTCAGTTGTCGTTGCGATTCAGCGCCGCCTTCTACTTGCAGCACGGCGTCAACATGGGGCTCGAAACGAAGTTGCTTCAGCGGCAGCAGGCAGTGCCAGGGTATTTCAAGTCGTGGCTGCTGAATGAGAATTTCGTCCACACTTCATTTTCTTACATTCCACCGACGCCGGACGACAGAGCCGCGAACGGATTTCAGTGGGTCACGAAGCGGGACTATTTCAAGACGAATCCGGAATTCTTCTCCGTCAGCCATTCCGGAAAGCGGGTTAAGAACCTGCAACTTTGCTACAGCAATCGCGGATTGCGGGATGAGTTGACCCGTCAGGTGCTGCGGCACATTAAAATCCGCGGCCAACGCCAGCTCATCATGATCGACGCTTTTGATCGACCGGGGCGCTTCTGCCACTGCGATGGCTGCATCGCGCTCGAGAAGCGCTATCAGACTCCCGGCGGCCCGCTGTTCGACTATCTCATCGAGCTGTGCAACGCGCTGAAGCTCAAACACCCCCAGACGCGCGTGAAGACGCTGTCTTATCGCCGCAGCCAGACGCAGATTCCGCCGCGACTGCCCGAGGGCGAGAAGCTGCCCGACAACCTCGTCATCGCCTTCGCGCCAATCGAGGACTGTTACTTTGCCGACTGGACGCATCCTGACTCAAAGATTCAGGAAACGTTTCAGCATCTGAAAGACTGGGCTGCGATCACCGCGCCGAAAAACCTCTGGGCGTGGATGTATCCCAATCCATGGGGCACGGGCCACGAGATGCCTGTCGGCAATGTCGAGCGGACCGTCACAAACATGCGACTGATGCACAAGGCTGGCGTACGCGGGATCTTCCTCGATCACCACGGCACCAACTCACGCAGTGGCTGGAGCGAGCTGCAGGCGTTTCTCGTGTTGAAACTCTCGCAGGACATCGAAGCGGACACCGACGCGCTGATCGCGGAATTTACCGACCACGCCTTTGGCCCGGCCGCTCCGCAGATGCGGCAATATCTCGCGGAACTCGAAGCCGCCCGCAAGGCGATGACCAGCCTGCCGCCGCAAGTCGGCTACAAGTCCCGCAATCTCGACGACCGCACGTTTCCCTACCTGACGCCCGCGAACCTGCACCGCTGGCAGCAGTTGTTCGAGAAGATGGAAACCGCCACCGCGTCCCTGCCGGTCGAGCTGGCCAACGTGCGGTCGCAGCGCCGTGAGTTGGACATCGCGACGCTTTGGAAATGGTTCGAACTGCGCGCCGACTGGCCTGACGTTTACACCGATCATCGGAAAGTTGCCGAGCGAATCCTCGCCGCGAACAAGGCGAAAGCGCCCTCCGGAGTCGCTCCCGCTTGGTCACTCGGCGACCCACTCATCGCCCACTTTGTGACCCTGATTGACGCGGGCGGCGAAAATCCGTTGCCCGCGGACTTCGACGGCATCGCCCGCGACCGCATCCGCACCTTCCTTCCTAAACACAATGGTCGGGGCAAGATAAAACGCAGTGTCAAAGACCCCGAAGCCGCCTTCGGCACGGCCACCGTGGTGGACCAGCCACAAGTCCCATTCCAATGCGGCTTCAGCGAGTGGAAACCCGGCGTGCCGAAAGTCGTCACGCACGGCCCGCGCCTCAAAATCGAGCGTGACCAGATAACGCCGGGGCAGTATCGGCTTTACCCGCTCGGCGAGATCGACCTGACCACCGACGACAGCATGATCTGGTTCGGTCGCAGCTGGCAGACCAGCCTGAGAGTCGGCTCGCAGTTGTATTTTCCCGGTGAAGTCAACCACTGGAAAGCCTGGGTGTCTCTCAAGTTCACCGGCCCCAATTACGGCGGTGAGGGGGAAAACCAGGTGCTGTGCGACCGGGTGATTCTGGTGATACCGAACAACGACCGGTGACACCGTTCTCAGAAACTCATACGTTTGGTCGCTCGTTCAAGAATCCACCCTTTTTCGACAGGACAACAGGCCAATGAATCTGCTTCAGTCACATCGAACGTTATCCCAAGTCTTTTGGCGACAGCATTGGAACGTTGACTGAGCTTTAAGGCTAACCATTTTCTGGTGCAAT
>JAPKCZ010000463.1 GCA_028822745.1 Kiritimatiellia bacterium
GCACGATTCAGTTGTGTTACGTCTAAGACTCGTGCATCAGGGCACGAAAAGAACCAATTGTTTAGGGGAGAACTGCGATGTTTAAAACTTTCAGCAGCAGCCTGCTGGTTACAGCCGTAGTGGTGATGCCGTTCCTGCTCAGCGGCTGCGGCCCGGATGATTCCAATAACAAGTTCACAAATGCGACAGTTCAAGTCGTCTCCACTCCGGCGGCTCCTGCGCATGTGAACTACCAAGCATTGCTTCTTAGCGACGAATGATCGGTCTCAATCAAGAGACCTAGTCACGTTGTCCATTAGTGGGAGACAGGCATTTTTATTTCCACCTAAGTAATGGTGATCTCGGCTGATTCTGTTTGCCAGCCCCACCACGTACGGATAAGAAATCAAGTCTCCAAAAGCTCGGGTAGGCTTGTACTACCCGAGCTTTTTTATTAGTCATTTGAGAAATGCTTCGAAGCCCTCGCCGTCGATCTCAAAAAAAGCACTGATTTAACGAATAATTCCAGCGGATTTGGACGCAGCCAATATTTTGCAACGTCGTGTGCAGCAGCACATCAACGATTTAGCTACGCCACTCCCTAAATGAAAATTATTCAAAACCTAGCTATCGGCCTGCTTAGTTTGGCCTTTCTGACCGGCAGCGCTGCCTTGCTCATACTTTGGTCAAGCCTTCCAGCGCTGTCCGGAACAAAGCATCTACCAGGGCTCCAGGGACCCGTGTCTGTCGATCGTGACTACGAGGGCGTTCCAACGATCCACGGAACGACGCGAGCCGATATAGCGCGCGCTACTGGATTCGTACACGGACAAGACCGCTTCTTCCAAATGGATCTGATACGGCGCATAGCTGCAGGTGAAATGGCCGAACTGGTCGGCCGACGCGCCGTGGAATTCGACAAACACCGCCGCGTTTTCCGGCAGCGCCAGATTGCCCGGCAGGTTCTTGAACAGGCTAGTCCGGAGGAAAGAGATCAACTGCTGGCGTACGCAGCGGGCGTCAATGCGGGGCTGGCTTCCCTGAAGAGTAGACCATTTGAATACTTCGCTCTCGACACGCCGCCAAAAGAATGGAAAGCCGAAGACAGCGTGCTGGTGATACTGGCCATTTTTTTCATGCTAACCGACGTCGATGCGAACCGCGAGGCTACGCTGGGAGAACTGCATGATTGCCTGCCCCCTTCCCTATTCGAGTTCGTCAGCCAATCGAACAGTCCCTGGGAAGCTCCCTTGTCGTCCGCTCCGTTCCCTATGGCGCCAATACCGTCGGCCAGCGACTATGATCTGCGTAAACTGCAAGGCATCGATTTTTCCCTGCTTAACGCCGACGCCAGGGAGTACATCGATCAAAGCAGTATCGGTAGCAACAGCATGGCTGTCGCCGGCAAGCGAACCAAGGACGGGATCGCAATGGTTGCCAACGATATGCACTTACCATTGATTGTTCCCAATCTCTGGTACCGCGCACACTTCGTCCAGGATCAGGGACAAGCTCTCGATGCCATCGGTGTCACCTTGCCCGGCCTGCCTTTTCTCGTCATCGGAAGCAACCGGCGTATTGCCTGGGGACTGACTAATAGCTACGGCGACTGGAGCGACCGGATCATCTTGGAAGAAGACGAAAAAAACCCTGGCAGTTATAAAACGGCTGCTGGCTACAACAAGTTTGAACAACGCCCGGAGTTGATCAACGTCAAAGGCAGTACCCCCGAGAAAGTGGACGTTCTGGACACCATCTGGGGACCGGTGATCGACAAGGACTATCGCGGCCGAGACATTGTTATCCACACCCTGGCACTGGAACGCTCCGCGATCAATCTGAAGATGTCGCAGATGGAGCAGGCCCGCTCGGTTTCCCAAGCCATCTCAATTGCGAACGAAAGCGGCGTTCCCCCACAAAATTTCCTGGTCGGCGACCACGACGGACATATCGGGTGGACCATCATAGGACGCCTTCCGAAACGGGCGGGCTATGACTCCCGCATCCCGACTTCATGGACGGGCAGCGCCGGCTGGCAAGGCTGGCTGCCTCCCGAACAATATCCGCGCATTATCGACCCCCCTGAAGGTTTGCTATGGTCGGCAAATCAGCGCGCCGTTGCCGGTGAAGATCTGGCAAGAATCGGAGATGGCGGCTATGACCTAGGCATTCGTGCGCGCCAAATCCATTTGGACTTACAAAAAAAGCCTGTGTTGAGCACGCAGGATCTTCTCACAGTGGAGTTGGATGACCAGGCACCGTTGTTTCAGAAGTGGCGGGATCTGCTACTGAATCTTCTGGCTTCCAAATCTTCGCCCATGAATAAACTGGAGGACGAAGCTCAGGCGTACCTGAAGCAATGGGATGGCCATGCAAAACCGGATTCGGTCGGATTTCGACTGGTGCATGAGTATCACACCGCTCTGCGCGACGCCGTATTGTGGTCGCTGACAGCGGAATGTCGAAAGCATGATGATACTTTCTGGCCAGCTCACGTCAACTTCGAGGGCCCCCTGTGGCAACTGGTTACAGAGCAGCCACCTCATCTGCTGAATCCAAAGTACGACTCTTGGAACGGTTTTCTACTCGATGTATTCGACCGCGTGCTGATCCAGCTCAACCGGCAAAACGGCGGCCTCAGCCAACGAACCTGGGGCGAATACACCCAACCTCAGATCAAACACCTTATTTCGAAATTCATCCCAGGTCTGGGGTGGATTCTCGATATGCCAAGCCGTGCGCTCCCCGGCGACAGCTTTTCGCCGCGAGTACAGACGCCACTGCTCGGGGCGTCAGAGCGGTTCGGCGTG
>JAPKCZ010000464.1 GCA_028822745.1 Kiritimatiellia bacterium
CCGCCCGGAGCCGATATCGAATTTTGGATGAGTGGCGACAATATCAAAAGTACGGTGAAGGCCTCCGAGGCAATGAAAGCGCGTCTGGAGCAATTCGACGGCGTTTATCAGGTGCGCTCCGACTATCGGCCTGGAAAAACCGAGTTGCGCTTGCGGCTGAAGCCGGAGGCGCGTTCGCTAGGGCTCAGTGTGGGTGATCTTGCTGAGCAGATTAACGCCGGCTATTTCGGTGTTGAGGCGATGCGCATACAGCGGGGGCGCGATGATATTCGCGTCCGAATCCGGTATGTTGAGGATGAACGCCGTAGCGTTTCAGATTTGGAGCAAATCCGAATTCGAACGCCACGTGGCGAGGAGGTACCGCTGTTATCCGTCGCGAATATCGAAGTGGGTGCAGGGTTTACGCAAATCTCCCGCAAAAACGGTATGCGGAACATTGCCGTCAGTGCGGCGGTCGATCTGGAGCGTGCAAATTCAGCCGAAATCGTTGATGAGCTAAGCGGCGAGTTCTTCGCTGAGCTGGCGGAGTCCTATCCGGATGTGTACGTCTCCATTCGAGGTGAAAAGAAGCGTTCGGAGGAGTCTCTCGGATCGCTTAAGATCGGCTTCCCGCTCGCTATGGTCGGAATATTCGTCATCGTTGCGACGATGTTTCACTCCTATTCGCAAACCGTGATCGTTTTGCTAACGGTCCCGTTTGGCATCGTCGGAGCCTTTCTCGGGCATCTCCTGATGGGGCGTGATTTGTCGATGATGAGCATGTTTGGCATCGTCGCATTGGCCGGCGTCGTGGTGAACGACGCCATCGTCTTGATCGAAAGCATAAACAGTAGCCTGGCGCGTGGGGTCCCATTCTTTGAGGCCATTCACAAAGGGGGCGCACGCCGTTTTCGCCCGGTGTTTTTAACGACACTCAGTACGGTCGGTGGTCTGCTGCCACTTATCTTGGAGAAAGATTTGCAGGCGCAGTTTTTGATTCCGATGGCGCTGTCCGTGGCCGGGGGTGTCTGTTTTGCTACGGTGTTGACGCTTCTGTTGATCCCGAGCTTGTTGGCGATTCTCAATGACATGCGGCTTGGCGTCTACTATTTGCGGCATGGTGTTGTCCCGACGCGGGAGTCCGTCGAGCCTTCGTCGTATCGGCTTGCGCATAAAAAAAAGGCATAATGTGATGCAATCAACATTCAAGCGTTTCGGGAGTCGTGTGTGCACAGCGGTGCTTTGCTGTGGGCTTTCTGTCGCTACGTGTATGGGCGCGGCACAGACGAATGCGACCGAAATCGGGTTAGGCGAGGCCATGCGCCTCACCATTTCGCAAAGCCCCGTCCTTGTCCAGGCGCAAGCGCGTATGGCGCAGGCAACAGCACGTGTGCAGCAATCGCGTTCAGCCAACTGGCCGCGCCTCTCGCTGCCGGTGTCTGTCTCACAGCAAGAATATGCTGAATCATCCACGTTAGGTACGCTTTCGCAGCAATCGTCGGTCAGCGACTACCGATTGGGCCTATCGGCATCATGGACGTTGTTTGATGGCTTTGCTCGCCGCAACCGAAACCTGAGTGCAGAGGAGGCCGAGACGCAATCACGTGCAGCCTACGAAGATAGTGTTCGTCTTCTCATGGGAAACGTCGCCGCGGCCTATCATGCAGCCCAACTGGCTGACGCAAATCTGCGCATCGCGGCGGCCGATGAAACGTTTAATCGGCGCTCTCTGAAAGAAGCGCAGGCGCGGTTTGACTTGGGTGCCGGATCGCGTAGTGAATCGCTAAACTTTGAAGCTCGCGCTAACGCGGCAGCATCGGAAGT
Organism: Kiritimatiellia bacterium; assembly: GCA_028822745.1. GTDB lineage: Bacteria > Verrucomicrobiota > Kiritimatiellia > UBA8416 > JAIOPI01 > JAPKCZ01. The sequence continues at coordinate 1,804 of JAPKCZ010000464.1, forward strand.
GCTGCGGCAGCGTGAACGCCGGACGACGGCTCAGACCGCTCTGGCCGAAATCATGGGGCAGGTGACAGCGGCGCTCCCGCCGGGTGTGGTGCTGGTGACGGAGGGGGATGGTTTGTCGCTACCGTTAAGTGGCTCGAATGTCACCGACTTGATCATTGCGGCGATGGCGTCTCGCCCGGATGTTCGTGCTGCAAAGTTGGGGATACGGCGTTCGGTGGCTGATGTTGCCGTGGCCAAGGGCGAGCGCTGGCCTCAAGTGGATCTCATCGGTTCCGTGGATGGTGAGCGTCAGGATGATGCGTCATTCGACGGAGAGGACTTTGGAAACACGGTAGCGGTATCGTTACGCTATGCATTTTCAGATGGTGGACAACGGCGTGGACGAATTAGCGAAGCGCAGGCCGTTGTTGACGAACGCGAAGCCGTCTTGCGAGAACTTTCAATTCATGTAGCCTCAGGTGTTCGTCAGGCCTTGGCGTCCGTGGCTGGTGCTGGGGCACGCCTGGCATTGCAAGAGCGCAATGCGGCAACCGTCTCTGAGAATCGAGATTTGACGGAGCGCGAGTATCGTGCCGGTCAGACCTCGCTGGTCCGCTTGAATGAAGCACAACGCGATCTCACTTCGGCTCAAGCCCAGCTTGCGCTGGCGCGCGTAGCGCTACGACAGGCTCGGGTGCGGCTCTTGGTGGCGACAGGCGAAATTCTGTCGGTGCTGACACAGCAGGATTAGCGTCGGACGATGTCCAAAAAAAAGAGAGCCCCCGAGCTGACGCCCGGGGACCCTCTGGGGGGGGTAGGGAATGTTTTAAATTGTTTTGTTGGTGAGCCTGCCCCAGTCAACAAAAGCATTGTGTAACAATGCACAAAGTAGCGCATTGTTTATTTTAACTTTTTTTTGCTGTCAATTATTGCGTAATGATTCAAGTATGTCCTATGGCTGAAGAAACAAACCATAACTTGCATGCGGAGCCTTA
>JAPKCZ010000465.1 GCA_028822745.1 Kiritimatiellia bacterium
GTACAGCGTGAGTAATTCAGCTAAGGTCAAACCCTATCTTGAGCTTCGCGCAGAAACTCAGGCTCGCGAACGCGGCCTCAAAGAAAAAGTCATGTCGCTTGAGGAAGCGGCTACGCTGATTAACGATGGAGATCATGTGGCAATCGGTGGGTGCACCATGTCACGAACACCGATGGCCATGATCTGGTCTTTAATCCGCGCAGGGAAAAAGGATCTCATTGCATCACGCAGCATCATGTCCAGTGAGGGAGATTTGCTGTTCGCCTCCGGCATCAGCAAACACGTTATCACCAGCTGGTTTAGCCAAGGCATTGTCTGGGGCGTGTCGAAAGTGATGCGTCATCATGTCGAAGGCGGGCACGCCAAGTTTGATGAATGGTCGCACATGTCCATGGGGTTACGTTACCGAGCAGGCGCGATGGGGGTTCCGTTTCTGCCATCCCGCTCAATGATGGGGTCGGATGTGGGCGAACGCCGCCGGGAAGAAACTCGTCAGATGAGCTGCCCTTTCACCGGCGAGCCACTAACCCTTTTACCGGCGCTTAATCCGGATGTCGCCATCATCCATGTACAACGAGCCGATGCCTACGGCAATGCGCAGATCGACGGACTGCAGTTTATGGACCCTGACATTGCGATGGCTGCGAATAAAGTCATCCTCACCACCGAGCGGATTATCGACAACGCCCAGATTCGGCGCGTGCCAGATCGCACCCGAATTCCGTTTTTTACCGTCGATGCAGTAGTCGAGGTTCCGTTCGGCTGCGCACCACATGAGTGTTATGGCACTTACGAGCCATTTTTCGATCACATGGGCCAATACGCAAAGCAGGTGTCACTAGACCCCGTTGCCGGTGCGGCCGATTACCTGCGTCACTATTACGAAGAACCGGCAACCTGGGAAGCGTATCTCGAACGCGTGGGAACTGCCGAGATCCTGGATGCCAGTCGACGCGGGCGGAGTGTCTACGATGACTGAAGCATCAAACTACACGGCTTCCGAGCTGTTAGCCGTCATGAGCGCTCGGCTTCTTCTCGATGGGCAAATCGTCTTCGCCGGGGTCGGCATCCCCCTGCTGGCGGCAACGCTGGCACAACGAGTGCACGCACCCAGCCTGACTATCCTTTTCGAGGGTGGTGTGATCGGGCCTTTCATTGTACCGGGCGAGTTACCACCATCGACTAACGAGCAACGTTGCACTCGCAAAGCGAACATGGTGCTCCCCATCACCGACGTGATGCTGTTGCTACAACGCGGGTATATCGATATCGGCTTCATGGGAGGCGCACAAATTGATCGTTATGGCAATCTCAACAGTTCATTTATTGGTGATCCCGAACAGCCCAAGATTCGACTGCCGGGTACGGGCGGCGGTAACGATATTTCCAGTTTGACCAACATGATCGTCGCAATGAAGCACGAGAAACGGCGTTTTGTGACCAAGGTCGACTTCATTACCAGCCCGGGTTTCCTCGATGGCGGCACCTCGCGCTCGGACGCTGGCCTTGTCTCTGGCGGCATGTTCCGAGTAGTCACCGACCTCGCCATCATGGGCTTTGACGAACAAAGCAAAGAAATGAAAGTACTATCCCTGCACGACGGCGTTTCGAACGAGCAAGTCCAGGACAACACGGGTTTTGATCTTGCTTTTGATGACACAGTCCAAACTACTCAACCACCAGAACCTGAAGAACTCGCCGTCGTCCGGGAACTGGATCCCGAAAGCCTTTATACCGCCTGACGATTGGCTGGGTCACACCAATAGGAGAAGCATCGATGGCATCGAATTCCAATGCCTACGGTATGGCACTGCGTAATTTTGTTACGTACCCCAATTTGCCCAATCCCAACGACCTGATTAAGCAAGCCGTCTGGATAGAAGAACTGGGATTTGAGTCAGTGTGGGTGTGGGATCACATTCTGTTGGGCGTTGAACCACATTTCCCGATCATAGATGCCTTGTCCCTACTCACAGCCGTGGCTGCTCGAACGAACCAGGTGAAACTCGGTACGGGTATCTTAATACTTCCACTCAGGAATCCTGTACTGCTTGCCAAACAATTGGCGAGTATCGATCTGATTTCCAATGGACGATTACTGCCAGGCCTCGCATCGGGTTGGTACAAACGCGAATTCGACGCTTGCGGTGTCGATTTTCACCGTCGCGGCAAGATCATGGATGAGAGCCTTGAAATTCTCGAGCGCCTGTGGACGGAGGAAAAAACCACGGCTGAGTATTCACCTTACAATCTGCGCAGCGCAGTGATGTATCCTAAACCAGCGCAGCAACCGCGCCCTCCGATCCTGATCGGCGGCTACGCCGAGCGGGTACTGCGGCGCGTCGCGACCAAAAGTGATGGCTGGCTAACCTACTGCTACACCGCGGCGTCCTACGCCGCTGACAAGAAGCGTATCCTTGCGTTTGCCGAAGAGGCAGGCCGCGACCCATCGACCTTGTCTTTTACTAACCAATTGCCTATTGCCATTGGGCCGCGGGAAAAAATTGAGGGCCCGATGAAGGAATGGCTCGACACCGAGTGGGACTTCGCCGCCGGTAGCCAGTCAACCGCGGACAGTGCCATCATCGGCACCGTTGAGGAATGCGCAGAACAGATTCAAGTCCACTTAGACGAAGGCCTCGACCGTCTGGTCTTCATGCCTTATCGCTATCAGGACGACCAAGTTGAAGCCATCGCTACCCAACTGATCCCGCTACTCACCTGACAAACCCGGCCCAGCGAATCTCCCTGCCACGGCTACGTGCGCTCCCCATGC
>JAPKCZ010000466.1 GCA_028822745.1 Kiritimatiellia bacterium
GAGGCGCTTCGCTCCTACGAAAAGGGCATTCTCCACGATGACGCTCTAGACGGTTTCGCGCACGTTCGACTGTTGCAGCGCATGTTGAAAGGCGCGTTGACGGGGAATGCGGAATCATCGATTGGGCGGGATCTCACTGTTGCACGAACGCAGCAGCGGGCGGCAACGGCCCCATGCTTCGGCATGTTGGCATGTCGTCAGAATACGGGCTTTCGGTCAGATGGCAGTTATGATTACGGCCTTGCTTGGCCCAATGGGGACGGATTCGTTGATCGAGAGTCACCAACGCTCGCCGAGCGTCTCGCTAGAGGCGAGAGTGGATTCGAGGATACGCCAGCGCTTTCAGGCGAGCACGTCGACATGCTCTTGCGCTGCGTGCGCACCCTTAAGGATCGCGGCACACGCGTGTTGTGCTTTTTGCCGCCTTATCCCGAGGCGAGCGTCGATGCGCTGAGCGTGCATCCCGGCCTGCAGCAGGCCTGGCGTCAATATGGCGAGGAGTTGCCTGTTCAGCTGCGCGACGCTGGTGCCGTTTGTGTCGACGGCTCGAGGCCGTCCCACCTTGATTTGACGGATACGTGTATGCGCGATGGCTTGCATGCCATGGAGACCTTTCATCTGAAGGTGTTGCATCGTTTTCTCGAAGAGGACGCGTCGCTGAATCTCGGGCTCAGCGAAGAGGCGCTGCAGGATATGCTCGACTCACCCAAGACGAATCCCTGGTTTCCGGATTACCGTGTCGAGGAAGGGGTCTAATATGTGCGGCATTGTTATTCTCTGTTCGTGTGATGCAGCACAGTCAGCGCTCGACTGCATGTCCAAGTTGGGCAAAGGCATCTACACTGACAAAAGCACATCGGTGACCAAGCCGGAATGGGTTACGAAATTTTGTGCACTTGGCAACGACGTGTCGGCTTGGGATGAGAAGGGGCTTGTCTACCTGAGTGAGGCGGTCTATCACGGTACACGCATGTGCGATGAGGCCTTCGAGCTGGTGGATCTGTTCTACTCCTGGGGCGCCAGTCATACACGCACGGTTGAGGCAGGCTATTCGGCCGCCGTGCCGCCGCGGACCCTTGGCCAGGAGGCTCTCATCGCCGAATCTCCGACTGGGCGTGACGGGCAGACCGTCTGCGAAGGTATTTTGGAAGAAATTGAAACGCGTGAGCTGACCGATGGTTTCTCGAAAGCATCGGGTCGCTTCGCAAACATTCAGATCACTGGCGTAGGTAAGAATATGATTAAGGTATGTGCCCGATGAGCGAAACCAGCCCACAGCCCTCCACAAAGCCGCCGCGCCCTGGCGTACGCGAGAGTATCGCGTGCTTCGGCTATTTTGTGCGACGTTACCCACGGCGCACACTTGTCACGATTGCCTGCCTCGTGCTATCCGGCGCGGCCGAAGGAATGAGCATTACCTTGTTCGTGCCGTTGCTCCATCAGATCACCGGTGCGAACGCGTCTGCGGGTCGTGTGGGGGAGTGGTTGTTTACCTTTTTCGCGGAAGTTGGTTTTGAACTGACGCTTCAACGAATGCTGATCTGCATCGTCGTTGGGCTCACGCTCAAAGGCGTACTGTTCTGGGCGGCCATGAATCAAGTGGGGTTCACAGTTGCACGCGTGGCGACAGATCTGCGCCTTGAACTTATGCGGGCCCTCACGCAGGCGCGATGGTCTTATTTTGTTGGCCAACCTGTTGGGCAATTTGCCAACGCGATTGCGTCCGAGTCGCTGAAGGCCTCGGTTTCCTATCAAAGTGCCTCTTATGTGATTGCCTGTGGCATTCAGCTGAGCGTCTATACAGCGTTGGCGTTCATACTGTCGTGGCAGACGGCCCTGGTGGGCGCGCTGACGGGATTGGTGTTTCTGGCCATGATGTATCGCATGATTGCAATCACACGCGTCGCCGGAAAGCGGCAGGTGGCGCTGATGAAATCGGTCACGGGGCGTATCGTCGATATGCTTAGCGGCCTCAAGCCGGTTAAGGCCATGGCGCGCGAAACCTCGATGTTGCAGTACCTCGAAGCCGAAGCTGAAAGTCTTAACGTGGCCCAACGCACCGAAGTGCGTGCAACAGCCACGGTGGCAGCCGCCCAGGAACCTGTGATGACTGCGGTCATGGCGGCCGGTCTGTACGTCGTCCTAACCTATGACCTGATGCCGCTACCGGCCTTACTTGTCTTGGCTTTCTTGTTTTCACGACTTTTCAACCAAGTCAATCAGGTGATTCAGCATTATCAACGCATGGTGTCTTACGAGAGTGCGTTTTCCTCCATCCAGGAACGCTTGCAGGAGGTCTATTCACAGGTTGAATCACAAACCGGTGCGGCGGCGCCGGATCGGTTGACGAAAGCGATCCGCCTGAAAGACGTGGATTTTGCCTACGGTGAAACGCGTGTCCTCGAGAATTTGAATATCGAGATTCCGGCACGGCAGTGGACCTCGCTCGTCGGCCCGTCGGGGGCGGGAAAAACCACGTTGCTCGATTTGGTGGCGGGACTGCATGCGCCTACGAAAGGCGATGTCCTGATTGATGACGCGTCACTTCAAGGCATTTCGCTGAAGTCCTGGCGATCACAATTGGGTTATGTGCCCCAGGAGATGCTGCTGCTGCACGAATCTGTCTTTGCGAACATCACGCTGGGTGAAGAGGGAATCACACGCGACGACGTCGAACAGGCCCTGCGGGCGACGGACGCCTGGGATTTCGTTTCAGCACTTCCGGACGGCATGGATACACCTGTCGGGGAGCGCGGTACACGCT
>JAPKCZ010000467.1 GCA_028822745.1 Kiritimatiellia bacterium
GTTAGCAAAAGATCGAATCCATCAGGATGGTCACGTAGCGCCTGAAGCACTTCATGACCCGCATCGCACGTCACCACATCATACCCGAGGCGAACAAGCATGCTTTCTACGAGACTCAAAACAGCGCTTTCATCATCAACGACAACAATACGGTGACGGTGGGTCGACAATTTAGTATTTGGTTCTATGCCTTCGCTGGTCTTAGTGCTCCGCTCCGGCCATACGGACAAACGGTCCCGACCGCCTCGTTTGGCGAGATACAGCGCGCGGTCCGCTTGACTCAACAATTCATCCGCCGTAGCGGCCGGATTATCAATGTTATTACAGGCCACACCCACGGAAGCCTGCAAACGCAATTTAAGTGTGTCGGGGCAAAACAAATGATTACGAACGAGGTCCAAGAAGCGCTGACCAAAAATACGCGCATCGTCCTCACCCGCCTCCGGTAAAACAGCAACGAATTCGTCCCCGCCATAACGCGCCACGACATCGGTAGATCGAGCCGTATTTTCGAGAAGACCAGCCAAATCGCGTAGTACCTCGTCGCCAACTGCGTGACCGTATGAATCGTTCAGCAACTTAAAGTTATCAATATCGACAACCACAAGACTCATTGGGCTGGAATAGCGCTGAGACATGGCCCAGGTACGCTCCAATTCCTCCTCAAGCCGAATGCGGTTGTACAATCCCGTCAGATGGTCACGCGTTGCCAGTCGATGCATACGGCGCAAGGCCACAAAAACCGCAGCGATGTGATTGGCTGCATGGTAAAGCACAGAAACGGCCTCTGTCGGATAGGCGTCAACGTCTCTGGAAATCAGCGTGAGTGAGCCGCAGAAACTTTCTTTGAGTAGAATGGGGACGGAAAGCGCCGTTCCAATTTCAACAGGCACAGGTTCGGGCGCACACAATTCGCCATTCACCTTAACCTGAAGTGTTTCTCGGTCCGGAACATCACCGCTAATTAACGCATAGCGTTCCAGAATGGAGTCCGTTGCCCGATCGAGAAAGGATTGATCGACATCCGATTGCACAATCAGAATCAGTTCATGTCCGAGGTCGTCGTCGCTATAGACCAAGATGCCAACAATATCGGCGGTCAATTTCTCGGCCAACGCGAAGCCGAACTCTTCGAGAGTGCCGACAAGCGTGTCGCTGCTGATTGCAGATTCGTCAAGTCGATCGAGAAGGCGGAGGTGATCACGCATGAGCGAAAGACCATGCGTCTGAGGAACGCTCTCCCATCGGGCACGCGTCTCAGGTCCAATGCGTTCGATCTTGTCAATCAGATCATCAATCGAAACAGGTTTTTCAAGAACGTCGTCGACGCCCATGGACGATAATTTCGCAATGGTTGCGGAATCAATGTGACCCGAAACAACAACGACGCCCAGCCATGGCCAAATCTTGAGAGCCTCTTGCAGAAAAACATCGCCGTCGATATTTTCCATGCGCATGTCAACGACGAGGACATCAAAACTGCTCTGCATCAACATCTGCAACGCTTGCCGAGCATTCTCGGCACATGCCACACGATAGCCGTTCCCTTCAAATGCCAAAGTGAACAACTCACGAATGTGCGCCTCGTCATCCACGACAAGGACGCGAAGTGACGAGTCTTTCGAATTCACCAAATTATCGTTCATCATACAGATTCACTAAAAATCCATTCGCATAAAACGCGTTAAGCATGACGTCCAAATTGAGACAATAGACATTTTTTGTAAAGTCATCTCGTATTTAGTGCATTTTCGTCAATACAGCCAGTGCCCCAATACGTATTGGCACCGTGACGACGCCTTGGCTATAGCGACAGAATGTAGGATACGGCCACGACATGACGATCCATGTCGTACGTACCTTTGTAGAAGGGGTTCTGATTTTCCTCAACGTCGACATCGTTGAGACTGATCGCATAAGAAATATCGATGCGATGTTGTTCCCTCTGCATGCCGAGCCCTAGTGAGAAAGCGTGTCGATCCCCATCAGGCAACGTCGGTGCAAGTGTGTTCTCGGGAACAGGGCTTTCGAAATAGTCATAACCACCTCGTACCGTCCAAACGTCACTAACTTCATAAATTAGGCCGAGACCATAACTCCATGAATCATCCCACTCCTGTGGAATAGCAGGGGGAAACGGCAGAAATGGTGTGTTTGCGCCAAATGATAAAGGTAGCGAAGCGTAGCTCGAGAATTCAGTCCATTCCGCATCGACGCCAACCGTTAAACGTTCGTTGATTTTCAATCCGTAACCCAAGCCCACAATTTGCGGAAATTCAATTTTGGATGAAAATGAACTGTTGGGCGAGAAAGGCGGCGGCGCACCCGAAATCGTCGTATCGCCGCTATAATTGGCATCGAAACCAGAACGGTATGTCGCCCCAATCGTGTGCCCCTCTGCTGGCTTCAATGTGGCAGCAAGGTTCCAGGCAAACGCCGTATCATCCCCTTCTGCTCGTGCATCTGCAGCAGGACCTGTTGGGTCTGTAGGTGAGACAAGGAGTTGTTTCGTTTCGATCTCTGCAAATACAGCACTCACACCGGCTGCGATACTGAGTTTATCATTCACGCGTACGGCAAGGTTCGGGTTGACGTTGAGGGTATGCAACTCAGCGAAATACGGAGCCACGCCACGAAAAGGACCATCCTTTTCCCATTCACTCGATTGGCCGAACGGCACAAATAAGCCCAACCCAAGCGTTACATCCTCGGTCAATGGATGAACGCCAAAGACTGAAGGAAGTAAATTCACAGAGGAGTCACT